>JAAYBA010000106.1 GCA_012719085.1 Planctomycetota bacterium | reverse complement strand
GTTCTGGGCGATTTTGCCAAGGCCAAGATCAATATCACGGCCATCACCATGATGGATTCGGCCGAGCACGGGGTGATGCGGGTCGTATTTGAGAAGCCGGAGGCGGCCAGAGAATTGCTGGCAAAGCTGAACATGCCTTACAATGAGACGGACGTCTTGTGCGTTGACCTGGCCAATAAGTCGGGCGCCCTGGCGGTCGTGGCCGAGAAGCTTTCCAAAGGGCACATCAATATCAGCTATGCCTACTGCACCGCTGGCGGCAAGGGCGGGCGGACGACGGGGGTGTTGAAGGTTTCCGACGTCAAGAAGGCGATGAAGCTCCTGCAGAACCACAACAAGGCGAGCAAGGTCGAGACTACCGCCCGTCGGCCCAACACCACACGTTGATTTGGGTGGAATGGGCGGCCCGGGGTGAGAAGGGGGAATGAGTGGGAGGTGTGGGCTTGTGCAGGTCGCTGGCGCGTTGAACGCAGCCGCTGTCTTGTGGAACCAGCGAAGGTCTTCGACATCGACGTAAAGCTTCCGGCTTGCCCTGTTTTTCCGACATCGCACCGCGATTTGGCTTCCTCTGACGCGTAGTTCCTGCTAAACTGCGGCGGTGTTCGTTAGGGAAGATATTCGACAAGAAGGGATGCAATGAGTCGAGCCGAAACTCGGACCTGTCCGACGACAATCAGGGCGGCCCATCGCTATGAGGTGGTCAATGCCGTGAATCGACCGAAGATTGCGGGTGCGCGGTTTCATTTCATTGGTGTTGGCGGCGTCGGCATGAGCGGCCTGGCGCAGTTTCTCATCGAAAAGCACGCGATTGTCACCGGGTCGGACCAGGCAGGCGGTGCGGCCACGGCACGCTTGGCGCGCGGCGGCGCCCGGATTCATATCGGCCACCGCGCCGAGAACATCGGGCCTGATACGGAGATCGTGGTCGTCTCGGCCGCTGTCAGACAGGACAATCCGGAATTGCAGCAGGCAGTTCGCCAAGGCTGTCGCGTGGTCAAGTACGCCCAACTGCTCGGCGAGCTGATGGACCATTTCCAGGGGATCGCCGTCAGCGGCACGCACGGCAAGAGCACCACAAGCGGATGGCTGGCCTATGGTCTGCGCCAAGTGGGGGTGGACGTCAATTTCCTGGTCGGCGCCGACATTGGTCAGTTGGGGGCCTCCTCCGGCAGCGGCGACAGTGGCTTCTTCGTCGCCGAGGCCTGCGAGTACGACCGCAGTTTCCTGAATCTGAAGCCCCAGATTGCGTGCATTCTGAACATTGAGGCCGATCACCTGGACTGCTACCGCGACGAGGCCGACATCGTCGATGCGTTCCACCAGTTCGCGTGGGGCACCAGGCCCGATGGACTCATTGTGGCCAATGGTCAGGACGCCAACGTCGCCAAGGTCATCGAGCGGCTGGGAGGCCAGCGGCGGATTGTGACGTTTGGTTTCGGCGCCCGGTGTACTTTCCATCCTCGGAATGTCAAGCCGCACGGCGGGTCGTATCGCTTTGATGTCTATCAGGACGGCCAACGACTCGGATCGACGTTCCTGTCGGTTCCGGGGCGGCACAACATCCTCAATGCGCTGGCGGTGGTCGCGGTTGCCGTCAACATCGGCGTCGAGCCGGAGGCGATCCTCTGCATGCTCAACCGGTTTACCGGCGTCGATCGGCGTCTGATGCTCAAGGGGCAAGTCAACGGTGTGACCGTCCTGGACGACTACGCCCATCATCCTACGGAGATTCGAGCAGGCCTCAAGGCCATACGGGAGAAGTATCACCCCAGGCGGCTCTGGTGTGTGTATCAGGCCCACCAGTACAGTCGAACGCGGGTCTTTCTGGATGCGTTTGCGGCCAGCTTCGGGCAAGCCGATAAGGCGATTATTCCCGAAATCTACTTCGTCCGTGACTCGGAGGGCAGCCGCAGCGAGGTGAACGCGGAGATCCTGGCGGACCGAATTCGCGCTGAAGGGACCGATGCCGAGTACATCGGAACCTTCGACGCCGTGTGTGATTGCCTGGAAAAGGAACTCGGGCCCGGTGATCTGGTGGTCACCATGGGGGCCGGCGATATATGGAAGGTGGCAGATGAATATCTTCGACGACTTGGCGGAAATCGTTGAGCGGGACCATCCGATGGCGCCGCACACCTGGTACCGTCTCGGTGGTCCGGCCGACTACTTCATTCGGCCCCAGACCGTCGAGCAGTTTCAGGACGTAGCCCGGCGATGCAGCGACAACCATATCCGCGTTCATGTGATGGGGCTTGGATCGAATCTGCTGATCAGCGACGAGGGAGTGCGCGGTGCTGTGGTCAAGCTGGAGGGGCCTGTCTTCGGCGCGGCGCAGTTCGACGGGCCGAACCTGACCGCTTGGGCGGGAGCCGAACTGAGCAGGCTCGTGCTCGACTGTGTTGAAAAGGGGCTCTCCGGCCTGGAGGTTCTGACGGGCATTCCCGGATCGATCGGTGGCGCCGTGAAGATGAACGCCGGCGGCCAGTTCGGCGACATCGGTGCGGTCGTGGACTCGGTGACGCTGATGGACGCCCAGGGGACGGTCTTCGAGAGGAGCAAGCCGGAGTTGATTTTCGATTATCGCAGCGTCAATATCCGCGCTTCGACGATCCTGAATGCAAAGCTGACGCTCAGCGAAGCCGACCCGGAAGAGATCATGCGGACGGTCAAGGAGAGTTGGATCTACAAGAAGAACAATCAGCCGCTCAACACGAGGAACTGTGGGTGCGTTTTCAAGAACCCGCCGGGGGCATCGGCCGGAGCGATGATCGATCGCGCCGGCCTCAAAGGGTTTCAGATCGGTGGGGCGGCGGTCAGCGACAAGCACGCCAACTTCATCGTGGCCAACAAGGGCTGCACGAGCCGGGACGTCCTGCGGTTGATCGAGGCGGTCCGCCAGAAGGTCCGCGAGCACGTCGACGTCGAGTTGCAGACGGAAATAGAGATCTGGAAGTAGGGCAACAGCGGGGGCGTCCTGTGGATCGGTCGGTCGGCGCGTGAGGGTGCTCGGCCGGGCTGTCCGGCCCTCTGAGAGCAGACGAATCTATGAAGGTAGCGGTCTTACAGGGCGGTGTCGGGCACGAACGCGAGGTGAGCCTTCAGAGTGGCCGGTGTGTTGCCGAGGCGCTTCGCCAGGGCGGGATGGAGGTGGTGGAATCGGACATCACCCCCGACGACATGACCGTGCTGGACCGGTCCGATATCGACGTGTTTTTTGTTGCTCTGCACGGCCAGTTCGGCGAGGACGGCCGGCTCCAGCAGGTGCTTGAGGACCGTGGCCTGCTTTATACCGGTTGCGGTCCGGAGGCCAGCCGGCTGGCATTCGACAAGATCGCCAGTAAGAATCGATTCTCGTCGGTCGGCGTGGCGGTCGCGCCCACGGTAGAGGTGAGTGCGGCGATGTCCTGCCACGAGATTGAGAATCGCCTGGAGGGTCTCGGGCGGCGATTCGTCGTCAAGCCGGTCCGACAGGGCAGCAGCGTCGGCGTCTACATTGTCGATGGGCCCGCCGAAGCGGCCGCCTGCGCCGTGGACGTCTGCGCCCAGTTTGGCGACGGCATGGTCGAGCCCTTCGTTCGCGGCCGGGAGATCACGGTCGGGGTCGTCGGCCGAAAGACCCTGCCGATCATCGAGATTCGCAGCCGGACAGGGTTCTATGACTACCAGGCCAAGTACGTGGACGAGCGGACGGAGTACCTGTTCGATACGCTTGACAACGCTGAGTTGAGGGCCCGGATCGACCGGGATGCGATGGCCTGCTTTGATGCCCTGGGATGTCGGGACTTCGCCCGGGTCGATTTCATCCTCGGCGACGACGGCGTGCCCTATGCCCTGGAGATCAATACGATCCCCGGCTTCACAAGCCATTCGCTGCTGCCCAAGGCGGCGGCGAAGACCGGCGTTTCCATGAGTCGGTTGTGCGTGGGCATCGTCCAGATGAGTTTTTATCGAAAACCTATGCAGCAAAACGCCCGAACGGTCGATTCTGATAGTATCTGCTTCTGAGATTCAGGGGCGGATACGACTCGAAACTACCCACATTGTGCAGCAGTTGAGGCAGTCAGTGGCCAGAAAGAAGCAGAAGATCAGTCTTCGAGAGCGATTCAGTGCCTGGCGGGGCGCGCGGACCAAGAAACAGGTCGAGGCCAGAAAGCAGACCCTGACCATGGCCGTCAAGGTGGCGGCGGTGATGTTGGTTCTTGTGGCGGCCGGAGCGTTTCTTCGCTATGCCGAAGGGTATGTCAGTTCGGCCAGGCCGATGGAAGAAGGCCACCTGGTTCTTGTCGGCGTGCCGGGATGGGTCAACTGGGACCTGAAAGCGCGGGTCGTGGCGGCCGCCGGAGGCGACCGATTCCCGATCGGGGAGGAGACCGCCGCGGTGGTGGCCCGCAATCTGGCGAGGATGTCCTGGCTGGATGATGTGGAGGTCAACGTTACGCACGATGCGGTGCGCGTCCGGGCTCACTGGCGCAAACCGATCGCGGTGATCGATAGAGGTTCATCGAGGTTCTACGTCGACGCCGATCTCGTCGTGCTGGATCACATGCCCATGGCGCACCTGCCAATCGTAGAGGTCAAGGGCGTCTCACTGGGGTTGCCCCCGTCGCCCGGCTCCGTTTTCGATCGAGACGATCTGGCGGCAGCGGTCAAGCTCATCGTCCTGCTGAATCGTATGGACGTTGAGGTTGCGCCCAAGAAGCCGCTGCTTGATCAGATCGCCAATGTCGATGTGAGCAACTACAAGGGACGAAGGAGTCATCGCGATCCGCACATCGTCCTTGTCAGCAAGGACAATACACTGGTCTACTGGGGTGCCGAAATCGGGGAGTGGTCCAAGCATCTCGAAGCCAAGGACGAGCAGAAGCTGGCCAAGTTGTATACCTACTACAAGGAGTTCGGCTCACTCAGCGCCGGGGTCAAGTACATCAATCTCTACGATCCTCAGGACAAGGTCCCGCTGCCGACGGACAGGTACCGGTAGGGAAGGTGGTCAGAGCCGTCGCCAGGTCGGCGTACTGGTAGGGAACCTCGTACCGTCGGCAGATGCTCTTGAGTTTCCGCAGGACGGTTTCGGTCAGTTCGGCCTGGAATTCCTGATCGCCGTCGCAGCAGAAGATACGGCAGCCGGTGAACCGATGCCGATGGATCGTGCATCGTTCGTCCTCTTGGTACGGACAGCGGTCGCCGGGCATCTGCTTGAGGTTCGAGGCGTCCAGTTTGGCGGCGAGGTAGATCAACTCGGGCGGGGTAACGAACAGCAGGTGATCGTAGCCGGCGAAGTTGCAGCAGGCCCCGCAGGCGGCGCACGTTCCGGCCAGATCGCGGTCCTGCTGAAGCTGCATGTCAATCCAGTCGTAGAGAACCGCTACTTCGGCGACGACTCGGCGATATCGTTCTGATTCAGCCACCATTTTCCGTTTCTCTTGATTCGTTCGATCTGTTTGGCGCTGTAGTGCCGTCCTCGGTTGATTCCCGGACATCGGAGGCCCGCGTTGTTCCAGGCGTTGGGCCCGGAGAGGTTATCCGGCCAGAACGGCCACGTTCGGCACTGGCTCGGCCGGACCGGGTAGATCACGCACTGCTTGCGGCCGCCAATCGTCCTGAGAAAGATACAGTCCTTGGTTGTTTCATGTTCGATGATTGTGGTGCGCAGGCCCACCCGCCGCAGGTACTTCTGCCGCAACTGCCCCGGTGTTGTCTTGAGGTGCCTGGCGATCAGTTCGATCTCCGGCCGGGTCACCCAGATGTACCCTTCCCCCGGCCCCGAGCAGCACGCCCCACACCCCGTACACTCAAAGTGTAGCCCCGCCGCATACCATTTTGTCTTCGGATCGACATCACGCATGATGGCCAAGAGGCTTCCTCACCATTTCAGCACGGCGCCGGTGTCGGCGCTGGTGGCCATGGCGGCGTACTTGCCGAGGCAGCCTTCCTTGATTCGGGGCTCCATCGGTTTCCAGGCCTTCTTGCGCTGGGCCCATTCGGCGTCGGAGAGTTTGGCGCTCATCGTGTTGTTGGGGATGTCGATTTCGATGATGTCCCCGTCTTTGAGCAGGCCGATGGGGCCGCCGACGGCCGCTTCCGGGCTGACGTGGCCGATGCAGGCTCCGCGCGTGCCGCCGCTGAATCGCCCGTCGGTAATCAGCGCGACGGATTCGCCCAGGCCGGCGCCCATGATGTAGCTGGTTGGGCTGAGCATCTCCTGCATGCCCGGCCCGCCCTTGGGGCCCTCGTAGCGGATGATCACCACGTCGCCGGCCTTGACCTTGCCGGCCAGGATGCCCTCGCAGGCCTCTTCCTGGCTCTCGAAGATGACCGCCGGGCCGGTGTGCGTCAGCATGGCCTTGGCGACCCCGGCGCTCTTGACGACGCTGCCGTTGGGGGCGAGATTGCCGCGCAGGATCGACAGGCCGCCCGTTTTCGAGTAGGCATTGTCGAGCGAGTGGATCACCTCGGGGTCCTCGATCTTCGCGCTGGCGATGTTCTCGCCCAGGGTCTTGCCCGTGACGGTCAGGCAGTCGAGGTTCAGCAGCCCCGGCACCTTGCTGATCTCGTTGAGGATCGCGCTGATCCCGCCGGCACGGTCGACGTCTTCGATGTGAATGGCGCTGGACGGCGAGACCTTGCAGATATTCGGGCACTTGGCGCTGATGGCGTTGATCCGGTCCAGGTCGTAGGCGATTTTCGCTTCGCTGGCGATGGCCAGCGTATGGAGCACCGTGTTGGTCGAGCCGCCCATCGCCATGTCGAGGGCCAGCGCGTTGTCCATCGCCTTGTCGCTGATGACGTCGAGCGGCTTGATGTCCCTTTTCACCAGTTCGACGATTTGTCTGCCGGCGGCCTTGTACAGGTCCTGCCGCTTCGGATCAACCGCGAGGATCGTGCCGTTGCCGGGCAGGGCCATGCCGATCGCCTCAGACAGGCAGTTCATCGAATTGGCGGTGAACATGCCCGAGCAACTGCCCTGGGTGGGGCAGCCGGTGCATTCGAGCTCCTTGAGTTCTTCTTCGCTGATCTTGCCGGCGTTGAACTGGGCGACACCTTCGAAAATGCTGATCAGGTCCACCGTCTTGCCGGCCTTGGTCTTGCCCGCCTTCATCGGGCCGCCCGAGACGAACAGGGTCGGCACGTTCAGACGTACGGCGCCCATGAACATGCCGGGGATGATCTTGTCGCAGTTGGGAATGCAGATCAGGCCGTCGAAGCAGTGGGCCCGCACCATCGTCTCGACCGAATCGGCGACGATCTCACGCGAGGACAGCGAGTACTTCATCCCCGTATGGCCCATCGCGACGCCGTCGCAGACCGCAATCGTATTGAACTCGAAGGGCACGCCGCCGGCTTCGCGAATCGCCTCCTTCACGACGCGGGCCACTTCGTTGAGATGAACGTGGCCGGGCACGACCTCGCAGAAGCTGTTGGCCACGCCGATGAACGGCCTGTCGATGTCCGCGTCCTTCAAGCCGCACGCGCGAAGCAGGCCGCGATGGGGCGCCCGCTGGAAGCCCTTCTTGACGATGTCGCTTCTCATTTCTGTCTTCTCCAAAACCATCGATACCAACAAAAAGACCAAAACCGCCAGTTTAGCCCGCATCAGGCGACGAATAAAGGAAAATCGTTGTCTGGTTCGAGAGGGCTCCTATAATTGGGTTCCGGATTAGAGTAGCGAAATCGCGATACTCAGACTCAAGGGTAGGGGTCCAAATGAGACTCAGGACCGGTATTTGTACTGCTGTTGCAGGCATTGGCCTTTGCCTGATTGGATTTCTGACGGGCTGTCAGAGCGCGCCGATGGAAGCGGACTCGCCAGGCGAGCCTGTCGCGCCCGATTCGCACGCGGCTGCGGTCGTTGCGGAGGCGTCTGCGGCGGATGAGGACGGAGGCCCGGCCGCGTCGCAGGACGCGGTCGATCTGGTCCTGCGGTTCGCTCCCGACCGGCCCGTCACCTACAAGGTGACTGCGGAGACGGAGGCCTCGGTCCGGTGGGAAGGGGACGCGTCCAGCAAGCCGGACAGCTTTCGAGGCGGCGCGATCGGCAACCGTGTGGAGATCACGTACGAGCAGCGCGTCGATCGTGTCAGCGACAACGGCAATGCCGTGGTCAAGGTTACGATCCTGGCCCTGAAGTATCTGGGCCGCTCGCGGGAAACGGTGGTCCTGGACTTCGACAGCGTGCGGGACCAGGATCGGCAGGGGCCTCTGTCGGAATTGATCGGCAGGAGCTACGAGGTGGAGATGACGCCCAAGGGAGCGGTCGTGTCCGTCGATGGCGTTGCCGGCATCCGCGATTCCATCAAGGGCGATTCACCCGACCACCAGACAGCCCTGAAACTGATTGGCGACAAGGAAATCCGTGAGCGGCATGAAGTCCCGGCTCTGATGGCCTTGGAAGACGAAACGGTCTGTCCCGGCGGCACGTGGAGCAACGTCAAGCTGTTTTCGTTCGGGCGGATGGGCGCCCGAGCATACGAGCGGCTCTACACGCTGGACCGGATCGAAGCTGACGACAGCCGCATCGCCCACGTGACGATGAAGGGCATTCCCTCCGCGGCAGCGGCGGCGCAGTTGCATCAGGGTCAGACCGACGCCGTCCCGGCGGGCTTGTTCGACCATGTGGACAGCTACCAGGGGCAGTTGTCTCTCGATCTGGAAGCGGGTGCGATCGAGGCGTATGTCGAGCAGTTTCGCACGGAGTGGGTGGCGGTCGACCAGGAGGCGATTCAGAGCGGCACCGATCGTCCCGCTGCCGTGAGGATGGATAGAACAGTATCGTACAGACTCGAACGGATTCGATAGTGTGGCCAAATGAGAAGCACATCATGACGTCGAGAATGGACCGTGCGATCGGCCTGCTCATGGTCCTGATGCTTTCAGCCGGTTGCCGGACTGCTGAAGTGGGCGGCGAACGTGTCTTCCTGACGGTGGATTTCGAGCCGGGCCGTACGCTGCGATACAAGTTCGTTGCGAATCGCGATATGCTACTTGACTGGGACCCCAACGCCACCGGCGAGGACCGGATCGAGAGGCGGTTCGAGCGTCTGGAGATGATCACGGCGTACACCCCCGTGGCCGTAGACCCCTATGGAGTCAACACGATCCGGGCCGTATGTGAATCGGTCACGGTCGAACGCAGCGGACGCCACTATGATGCCGATGCGGCGGAGGCCGCCGGCGGAAAGACGTTCTCGTTCACGGTCGATTCGCGAGGCAAGATCGTCGATCGATCGGAATTGGATGCGCTTGTGAAGGAAATGGGCGACAGGGCGTTTCGCTCCGGGCCCTCGGGCAGACGCATCAAAAACCCCGATATGATCGGGGATTTCGTTACGGGCCAGTACTTCCTCTGGGATGCGGTATCGAGTGTGGACCGTCCTGGCGACGGCGTGGCCTTTGGCCAATCCTGGCCGTCGAAGCTGCCGGTGCCCCTGCCGATGGTCCTGCGCAAGGCCCGCGATGTTGTGTACCGGCTCAGCGAAATCCGACATGGTGATGAACGGCTTGCGATCATCGAAAGCACCTACACGCCTGCCGAGGCGGCGCCGAGCGATTGGCCCGTCCCCTATTCCGGACGGTTTCAGCCGAGCGGGACCTTCGGCTTTCTCGGCAGCTATCAGGTGCTTGCCCTCCAAGGGGCCGGACGGCAGTCCTTCGACCTGGAGGCCGGCCGCCTTCTCACAACCGACCAGAAGTATACCATACGAATGAGGGCGTCGTTGCCGCCGATGGGGATACGGGCCGACCCACACGTCACCATCGAGCAGACGCTGACGACCGAATTGCTGGCCCCTTAGGTCCGGCATCGACTGCATTGGGAGGCATTGCACCTTGGAACGAAGCAATATCTGGGCGCCCTGGCGCATCCCCTACATCCGCGAACTCGACAAGGGCGACGGCTGTTTCCTCTGTCGTGATTTCGCCCATCCCGAGGCCGACGACGAGAACCTGCTGCTGTGGCGGACCGAGAGGTCTCTGGTCGTGCTGAACCGCTACCCCTACAACAATGGCCATCTGCTCGTCTCGCCCGCCCGACACATCGCCGACCTCGACGACGCCCGAGAGGAAGAGATGACCGAGCTGATGAAACTCGTTCGCGAATCGCAGCGGGCCCTGTCGATGACGATCAATCCGCACGGGTTCAACGTGGGCCTGAACTTCGGCCGTTGCGCCGGCGCCGGCCTGCCCGGCCACATGCACATTCACGTCGTGCCGCGCTGGGATGGCGATACAAATTTCATGAACGTTTGCAGCGATACCGATGTCGTCAGCCAGTCCCTGGTGGACCTGCTGGCGGAGTTGAAAACCGTCAGCGCCGAGCGCGGCCTGCCGAACCTGTGAGCGCAAGGCGAAACCGATTGGTCCTCATTGGTCCTATTCGTCTAATAGGTCCTATGGGACCCATAGGACGAATAGGACCCCTTTTCACAGAGCGATCCCAATGCCCCATAGCATGCAGTCGTATGCCGTAACGGAGAAGGCCAGCAAGGGCCGGGCGTTCGCCGAGGCGCCGCACCGATATCGCTCGGCGTTCGAGCGGGACCGCGACCGGATTGTCCACAGCTCGGCGTTCCGCCGACTGGAGGGCAAGACGCAGGTCTTCACGCCGGGGCTGGACGATTACTATCGCACGCGTCTGACGCACACGATCGAGGTCGCCCAGATTGGCCGAACCATCGCCCGAGCGTTGGGACTCAACGAGGCGCTGACCGAGGCGATTTGCCTGGCGCACGATCTCGGACATCCGCCGTTCGGGCACGCCGGCGAGGCGGCCCTCAACGGCCTGATGGCTGACTACGGGGGGTTCGAGCACAACGCCCAGTCGCTGCGCATCGTCGAACTGCTCGAACACCCTTATCCGGCGTTCATGGGCCTGAACCTCATGTACGAGACCCGCCTGGGCCTGGCCAAGCACAAGAGCCGCTACGATGTCCCCCAGGGCGATCCCTTCGCCGAGGCCAACGGCACTCTGGAGGGCCAGATCGTGGACCTCGCCGACCGCATCGCCTACAACTGCCACGATCTCGAAGACGGGATGAAGGCCCGTCTGCTCGACAGCGAGCAAATGCGGCATATCGAGATTTTTGCCGAGGCGCAACGCCAGATCGAGGCCGACGCGATCGAGGACCGGACGATCCGCCGGACCCGTACGGCTAAGGCGATCATCGACACCCTGGTCGGTGACTGCATCGCCACCAGTGCCGCCAATATCGCCGCCGCGGGGATCGCCACCCCGCTCGATGCGTGCGACAGGCCGCAGAACGTGATCGGCCTGTCGCCCCAGTGCGACCGCAAGCTGGAAGTCCTGGAGACGTTTCTGCTGGAGCGCTTCTACCATCATGAATCGCTCATCCGCAATGCCGAAGACGCCCGCCGGCGGCTGGCCCGCATCTTCGAGCGGTTGTGCAACAGGCCCGACCTGATGCCCGGCTATTTCCAGCGATTCATCCCGCAGCACGGCCTCCAACGCGCCGTCTGCGACTACATCGCCGGCATGACCGACCGCTATTGCCTCAAACTGCTTGAGGAGTCCTGCTGAACTGAGGTGACCCAACGACAATTCGGAGGGAGACCGACATGTGTGACAAAAGGATGCGACTGGGTTTTGTAGGCCTGATCGTTCTGGCCATGGGCCTTCAGGTTGGCCTGGGGCAAGCCCGATTCGACACGCAGATCAAGACCATTGTCGTGGTGGATGCCAACGGGGTCCCGGTGCCGGACGCGCGTGTCTATCAGGGGGAATGCCTGGTGTGGGACAGTCGAACGCGGACCGTGTGTCTGACTGAGGAGTCGCCTTGGCAACGCACCGATGCGGAGGGGGCCTTCTCCTTTGAATTTGTCAGGCGGGGCGCCGGACGTCCGTTCCTCGTTACGGACGCTTCCTTCGAGCAGATGGCATGCTTCCATATTTCTCGCAGGGACCCAAACGAGAGCTATATCGTGCGGCTTTCCGAGCCGGCCCGCATCACGGGAACCATCAAGAGCAAAGACGTCCCTTTGTCGGGTGTTCATGTGAGGCTTTCTCATCTCGTACGCGGCAGGGCGCTGTATCCTTTGCTTTCGGCGGATGAGGACTTCGAGGCGCCCGTGCATGAGATGGGCCTTGATCTCCTCTGCCCGGCCGGGTGCGATCTGAGTCTTCAGATCGAGGCGCGGGGGCTTGGTGCCAAGCCGCATCACAAGGACCAGACGATCGCCCCACTGAAGCCGGGCCAGGTGCTGGAGATCGGCACGGTTGAATTCCGCCCCGTCAGTGGGTACAAGGCCTTCGGCGGGCCGGCCCCGGAACTTCAGGTGGCCGAATGGGTTAAGGGCAAGCCCGTGACCTTGGCCGAGTTGAGAGGCAAGGTCGTATTGCTCGATTTCTGGGGCCTGTGGTGCGGCCCCTGTCGCAAGGCGATGCCCAAGCTGGTGGAACTGCACAAGAAACACGCTCGGCATGGACTCGTCATCATCGCGGTTCACGATGCTTCGCAGAGCAAGGCCTCGCTGTTGGACGCGGATCAGGATTCTGTGGACCTCTCGACCATTCCCTTTCGCGTGGCCGTTGACACCATGCCGCAGGAGGGGGAGCAATCGCTGCTTCCTGGCCGAGGAAGGACGATCGATGCCTATGGCGTGACCAACTTCCCGACCCTCATTCTCATCGACAAGGACGGACTCGCTCATCCATCGCCAAGGATCGAGGCCCTTGACTCGCTGTTCGGCGGACGCTCGACGTCCAGGCCGATCACATTGTTCGGACGACCGACGCCGGGCAGCCGTTCCCTGTCTGTTGAGATCGGCGTTGCGGCGGGTCTGATCGTGGTCCTGGGACTGATCCTAGGCGTTCTATGGTTCCGCAGGTCACGGTTCAAAGAGCGCGAGTCCTGATCCCTGCGGCGAATATGCCTTTACTTATGTGGGTCGCTGCGGTATGGTTCCGGCACTATGAAACGCTTGATTGCATCGTGTTTTGGGTTGGGCTGGCTGCCGATTGCGCCGGGGACGTGGGGATCGCTGCCGCCGGTGTTGGCGTTTGCGGTGCTGGGGCACCTCGATGTGTCGGGGTCGGTCATCGCGGCGGTGATGGCGGCGTTTGTGGTGGCGGCCTCCGTGGCCTGCGTGGCATGTGTTCCGGCTGTGGCGGCCCTGGCGGGAAAGGTTGATCCCGGCGAGGTTGTTGTCGATGAGGTGGCGGGCCAGGCGCTGGTCTTCCTTGTCATCCCGTGGCTGCTGCCGGCCGACCTGTCGCTCAAGCAGTGTTGCCTGGTAGCGGCGATGGGGTTTCTCCTGTTTCGGGCTTTCGATATCACCAAGCCCTGGCCGATACGCAAGCTCGAGTTGCTGCCCGATGGCTGGGGGGTGCTGGCCGACGATCTGCTCGCCGGTGTCTTCGCGGCGGTGGTCCTTGCGGTTGTCGTAAAGCTATGGATGGCCGCCGGATGACAACATCAACGGGCCGACACGTTTTGGAGATGGAATGGATATCCTGACAGCGATCTTCCTCGGTATCGTCCAAGGCATCACCGAGTTTCTTCCCGTCTCCTCATCGGGCCACTTGGTTCTGTTCGAGACGCTGTTTGGCTTTGATGCGGAGAGCCCGGCAATGCTGCTGTTTGACCTGGCGACTCACGTCGGCACGGTAGCGGCCGTTCTGATCGTGTTTCGCAAGCCTTTATGCCGGTTCCTGAGGCATCCGGCCTCACTCGGCGGCGACAAATCCGACGGGGCAGATGCGTCTGCCGGGGCTCTGTCGTTGACCCATATTGTTCTAATGATCGTGGCCGCGAATGTCGCCACGGCGGTTCTCGTGTTGCCCCTCAAGAAGCTCTTCACCGAAGCGCGGGGCGACCTGTTCATCGTGGCCCTGATGTGGGCGGTCACCGGAACGCTCCTTTGGCTGACCGATCGGAAGAAGACCAGTCCGTACGATCTGGCGAGTTTTGGACTCAAAAGCGCTGCTCTCGTCGGCTTGGCCCAGGGTGTGGCGGTGCTGCCGGGAATCTCGCGCAGCGGGGCCACCATCGGCGTGGCGGTGTTGCTTGGCCTGCAACGCAGCCGGGCAGTCGAGTTCAGTATGCTGATCGGAATACCGGCGATTTTGGGGGCCACTGCGGTCGAGATGGTGCAGCACCGGGAAAGCCTCGGAGGGCAAGGCGTTTCCACTCTGGCGACCCTGGCCGGGGCCGTCTCTGCGATGATCGTGGGCGTCGGAGCCCTGAAATTGCTGCTTATTGTCTCGCGACGGGCCAGACTGCGTTATTTCGGATACTACTGCTATGCCCTGGCTGCCGGCAGCATGATCTATATTCTGTTCCGGTAGCAAGATACACCCGGATTACAGGGGGTCTTTATCGCTGTGGAAACTGGGGAGATTTGGCCGGATAGCCCGGAAATCTGTGGGAAACCGCGTATTTCGACCGTATAATTGATATGAGCCGGCGGGAGTTCCGTTGTTCGGAAGTCTCCACGGATCGGTCCAAGAATGTGACAAGGCAGAGCATATATGGAGGGTTCGGCCCCCATGTCAGCGAATAGCTATAGTTCTCTCTGTGACGACTTCTACGTTGACCTCTACGTCAACACGGAGTTGGATTTGCCCACGGAGCGGGACACGATATTGACCTTCTTCGATCGGATTCAGAAGCAGTTTCCGACAATGGGACGGTTTCTGCGTCGCGACAACAACGATTATTACCTCGAAGAGGACCACGCCGCGGGGACCTATCGCTGGGTGAGCCTCGAAGGCGACCGCATCGGATCGGGGATGGCCAATCCCTCGACGTTCGAAGAGGCCTACCGCCAGGACCGCCTGGTTCTCGAATTGATGCCGTACATGCTCGGCGTGACGCCGCTGGATGTCGATTCGATCGATCTGTCGTTTGTGATGGACTTCGATTGCGCCGGTCACCACGACGAGGTCATCGCCGAGGCTCTCTTCGGAGCCAGTGCGTTCAACTGCCTGCTCGATCTGCCCCAGAGCAAGCCGGTCGTCTTTTCGCCCGCCATGGTCGTGTCCCTCTCGGACGACCTGCGAACCCAGGCCAGGGTCAGCATCGAGTCCAAGACCAGTGTTTACGAACCGGGCGAGAAGGAGCCCAATCGCGAAGATTGCATCACGCTCTCAGTGACGGTCCGTCAGTTCCCCAACCCGGAGGAAAGGTTCGACGCCCTGGCCTCGTTCGAGAGGCAGTGCCAGCTTGCCGAGGCACTGATGGCGGAGAGGATCGTGCACTACTTCGTTCAACCCCTGACGGAGGTCATCGCACAGCGACGCTCGACGTAGTTCAATAAGGAGAGGAGCATGGCCATTGAGGCGCCCCTGAGCCGCTACAAGCGAACCAACTTCAAAATCTACATCGTTGTCTGCCTGGTCCTGGCCGCATGGTTTGCCTATGACGGGTATGTCAGCGCCAGTTTCATTCAGGAGCATAGTGACGAACAGGGCAATCCGAACGCGATCCTGGTCTTGAATCGGAAGGCCCCGCCCGTCCTGGTGGGTGTAGCGGTGCTCATCGGCGCCTATTTCTTCGCGGTCAGGGGTCGCAAGCTGGTGGCCGAGGAGAAGGAACTCGTCATCGCCGGGCGCAAGAAGATTCTCTACGATGCCATCGAGGCGATCGACAAAACCCATTTCGAGCAGAAGGGGTTCTTCACAATCGTCTACAGGAACGCCGGTGGCGCCGAGGTGCGTCATCGAGTGAGCGACCGTCAGTACGACAATCTGGGGCCGGTTCTGGATCACCTTGTAGCGCAGATTACGTGAGGCCCCCCTTGGAGGGCTCGGATGCCGGCACGACGGCCTATGTCGGGTGGTAAGCGAGACGGTCGTGTCCCGCTTGCTTCTCGGGGCGGTTCGGCCACTTCAGGACGTCGAAGAGATACTCGCTGGCTTGGCGGATCATGACGCTTGGCATGCAGGGGCACATCTCGAACGATGCGGTGATTTCGTTGTCGCACCGGTCCAGGACGTCCAGGAGATAGTCCCAGTTCTCTCGAGGAATGCCGCCGTGCAGGCCCGGCGGTTCGTGATCGTCCGTCTTGCCGTAGTTGTCCGTCAGGTGCAGATGGGTCACGCGAGGGGCCAGTGCATCGACATATTCCCGGAACGAGTGCTCGCGATCGATGTGGGCAAATCCTGTGTCCAGGCAGTAGCGAAGCGAATCGAACTCTCGTCCGATATGGAGCAGGGTCGGCAGGGGGCCGGTTTCGAGACACACAGTCACGCCGTTCGCTTCAGCCATCCGGACCACTTCGGCGGCGAAGCCTGTCCCGTTCAATTCGGCCCCGTCGGGAATGCCGAGACTGCCGGGCTCGGTGACCACGTTGGCGCCCAGCAGAGCGGCACACTGAATCTGCTCCTCCCATTGTTCGAGAGTCGGGCTGTCGGTTCGCGAACGCAGAGAAACCCGCATGCCTTCGGTGGCACTTTGCAGTCTCGCCCAGTTGCGCCGTTCGTATCGGCACTCATTCTGTCCTCGCAGGTTCGGCCACAGCTCGATGCCAAAGCCCAGCGATCGCAGGTAGTCGCACTCCTGCTCGAACGAGAGCGGGTGCTCGCGCCACCAGAAGACCATTGTTGAAACCGCATACCTGATTTGCATGAGGCCATCCCGTTCTTGCGAGAAATCCCTTGTCTGGCAGGAGTTGTTATCGAACGAAACGGCCGGTGAGTTGAACGTTTCTCGCAGATTCCGTCGTACCTGCGGGCTTCCGGACGCCGCGTGTGGCGGGTCCACACGATCGGCGTCGTGCCGTGTCTGATAATCCATCCGCTCCGCCTGTGTTGGGACCGCGCAAGCTGGTGTTCTCCCCGCATTGCGAGCAAAACCCGATTCGGCCGCCAAAAAAGGCGCGAACGCCCCCGGCACGGGCGGGGTAAGCTCCAAAAAGGCATTGGACCGTCCGCCTGACGCCATTATAATAACCAAAATTTCTGTCCATGGAGATATCACGTATGTCGCAAGAAAGTCAGCCCAACGGCGCCGGCGCCGAGAAGAGTTTCGAGGAGAAGGTGACCGAGGTCATCGAGATGGTGCGTCCCGCTTTGCAGGGCCACGGTGGCGACGTCCAGCTCGTGGGCATCAACGACGACAAGACCGTCAAGGTTCGCCTCCAGGGCGCCTGCCAGGGTTGCCCCGGCGCGGCGATGACCATGAAGATGGGTATAGAGCGCATCCTGAAAGAAAAGGTGCCCGAGGTCAAAGAGGTCGTTGCCGTCGCGTAGCGTGCGGTCGCATGTACACCGTTCGGCTCTAACGTCCCGTCATCAGTTTTCGGATGCTGTTGGTGTCCGGTTGCTCAACCACACCTCGTTCGGTGATGATGGCGGTGATATTCTGCGCGTTGGTGACGTCGAAAGCGGGGTTGTAGACGGCGATGCCTTCCGGGGCTGTGGCCGTGCCGCCGAAATGGGTCACTTCACTGGATTCCCTCTGCTCGATCGGAATCTCGTCGCCGCCGGCGATGCTCAGGTCAAACGTGCTCGACGGGGCGGCGATGTAGAACGGGACCCCGTGTTGTCTGGCCAGGACGCTCAGACTGTAGGTGCCGATCTTGTTGGCTGCGTCGCCGTTGGCGGCGATGCGGTCGGCGCCGGTGATGACCATGTCGATCCTGCCTTCTTTCATCAGCCATCCGGCCATGTTGTCGCAGATGATCGTCACGTCGATGCCCGCCTGCTGCAATTCCCACGCGGTCAGGCGGGCCCCCTGCAAGAGCGGCCGTGTCTCGTCGGCGTAGACCTTGAACGAGCGGCCCTTCTTCTGCGCCTCGAACATCACCGACAGCGCTGTTCCCTGTCCGGCGGTGGCCAAGGCTCCCGCGTTGCAGTGCGTCAGCACGCCCGCCCCCTCGCGAATGAATGCCTCGCCGTGGCGGCCGATCGCCCGGCACATCTCGATGTCCTCGGCACGAATCGCGTTGGCCTCGGCCAGAATCGCCTCGTGAAGCTCGCCTAACGTAAGCTGCGGATGCTGGCAGACCTTCTGCGCCTTGTGGCGGATGCGGTCGAGGGCCCAGAAGAGATTCACCGCCGTCGGCCGCGATGTGGCCAGAAAGTCGCACGCCTCGATGATGGCCTTGAGGCCGTCCACCGTCGTCGCGTTGGCACCGAGCGATTGGAGGGCCAGGACCGGTCCATAGGCGGCGGCGACCCCGATAGCCGGAGCGCCCCGCACGGCCAGCGTTCGGATCGCTTCGTGCAGTCGTCTCGTGTCGCGTACCAGCAGCGTGATGAACTCACCCGGCAGACGCCGCTGATCGATCAGTTCCAGCACGCCGTCGGCGCCGTCAATCCATTTGACTGCTTGTGGGATCGTAATGCGATTCTCCTTATCGGTCGACGCGAGCGCCGCTGCCTTTCAGGACTTTCTCGACTTCAGCCAGGCTGGCGGTCGTCGTATCGCCCGGCGTGGTCATCGCCAGCGCGCCGTGCGCGGCGCCGTAGTTGACCGCCTCGCTGGGGCTCTTGCCTTCCATCAGCCCGTAAATCAGGCCCGAGGCGAAACTGTCGCCGCCGCCGACGCGGTTGTAGATCTCCAGGTTCTCGCGCAGGATCGCGTCATGGAACTGCCCGTCCATATAGAGGACGGCGCCCCAGTCGTTGACCGAGGCCGTCCTGGCGTTACGCAGCGTAGTGGCGACCGCCTTGAAGTTGGGGAACTCCTTGACCGCCGCTTCGATCATCCTTTTGAAGTTCGTCGGATCGAGCTTGCTGAAGCTCTTGTCCAGGCCCTTGACCTCGAAGCCGAGCGCGGCGGTGAAGTCCTCCTCGTTGCCGATCATCACATCGACGTGTGAGGCGATGGCCCGATTGACCTCGCGGGCCTTGGTCTGTCCGCCGATGTCCTTCCACAGCGAATTGCGGAAGTTCAGGTCGTACGAGACGATGGTGCCGTACTTCTTGGCGGCGGTGACCGCTTCGATGATCACGTCGCGCGTCGTCTCCGAGAGGCCCGCAAAGATGCCGCCGGTGTGGAACCAGCGGATGCCGTCGCGCCCGAAGATCGTGTTCCAGTCGATATCGCCTTTGGTCAATTGCGACGCGGCGCTGTGGGCCCGGTCGCTGCACCCGACGGCGGCGCGGACTCCGAAACCCCGTTCGGTGAAGTTCAGACCCACGCGCACCTTGCGTCCGATCCCGTCGTAAGGGACCCATTTGATGTATTCGGTGCTCACGCCGCCCTGAAAGATCAGATCTTCGAGCAGGCGGCCGACGGGGTTGTCGACGCTGGCGGTGACCACGGCGGCGCGCTTGCCGAAGCAGCGTTTCAGGCCGCGAGCGACGTTGTATTCGCCGCCGCCTTCCCAGACGCGAAAGTGGCGCGTCGTGTGGATGCGCTCCTCGCCCGGGTCGAGGCGGATCATGATCTCGCCCAGCGAGAGGATGTCATATTTGCATGTCGATGTGGGCTTCAGTTCGATGGTCGCCATAACGCCTCCGAATCGATGATTTACGAATTACCATTTACGATTTGGCTTCGTAAGCCCGACGCGATTTGGCGGAACGGGCTCACGGCAATCGCAAATCGTAAATCATAAATCGCAAATCATCAGTCATAGATCTTGCCTTCGCGATAGTCCTGCCATGCGGGCTCGAACGCTTTTCGTTCGGTCGGCACCGGTCGCGGCGTCACGGTCGTGCATTTGAACAGGTCGGTGGCCTTCGGGTCGAACTCGATTCGCAAGATCGACTTGCGGAGCTTCTCATTCTCCGGCTTGAACCGCAGCGGGGCCCCGGTTGCCTGGTCGATCACGTCGGCGTGGATTTCCACACCGTCGGGGGCCAGGACCAGGTGCGAGCCGCGTGAGCCGCTGCCCTGGCGGAGCAGTTCGACGATGGCCTTCAGGACGCCGATGCTGGCCAGCGCGAGGTGCTCCGCCTGGATCGCCGCGACCACCGATTTGAGTCCGGCCAGCCTGATGCCGTCCTTCTGGATCGCCCTGTAGAGGGCCATCGCCTCCTGCAAGGCCTTGCTCGTGTCGCCCAGCTCACGGATATGCCCGCCCGAGGTGGTCATCCGGCTCTGGATCTCGCTGATCACGGCCTTGGCCGTGGCGCCGGACGATTCCTTCCAGGTGTTAAGCTTGCGGACGAGACTCGTCAGTTGGTCGTTGATTTCCTTCTGCTGTTTGCTGTAGTTGGCGACGCTGCCGCCGTAGACGTTGGCAATATACTCGGCGGCGCGGAGCCCGCCGGCCTGTCCGGCGTTCAATGCCGAGCCGCCGGGCCGTTTGACCCCGTGACTGCCCGCCATTTCGCCGATCACGAACGTGTGCGGGACGCTCGACTCCCACCATTTGTTGATGGCGAAGCCGCCGTTGTTGTGTTGGGCGCAGACGGCGATCTCCAGTGGCTCCTTGTGCAGGTCGATCCCGTTCTCTTTGTAGATGTCGATCGCCAGCGGATTCATGTGAGCCAGCCGCTTGATCGGCGTCACCTGAAACGCGCCGGCCTTGTCGAGATAGTCATAGGCCTCGTGTTCGAGGTCCTTGATGTCGAACGGTTTCATCGATGCGTTGCCGATCGGATTCTTGCGGAAGTCCATGAAGACTCGCCGGCCCTTTTGCGTCTCGTTGAACACCAGCACGTCAATCAGAGACGACTGGTGGTTCTCGATCCGCTGCGGATCGAACGGCCACTGATAGCCCTTCAGGAAGATGTCGGTGGCCATCTTGCTCATCGTCGGGAAGAAGTCTGTCAGAAACTCGCGTTCGTTCTTGCCGTTGGCGTCAGTGCTGAAGATACGCGGCAGCGCCTGCATATACGTTCCTGAGACGTTCCATCGGAACTTGATGCTGGCCAGGCCGAACTGCGATTCGGTGATATTCTCGGCCGCCAGTCCCGCCCGGAACGCCAGGCCATGGATGCCGATCTGGCCTTCCGGATAGACGCTCGTCCTGTATAGCGCGCCGGGGCCGCCGGCGGCCAGCACGACGTTCTCCGCGAGAAAGACGCTGAGCCCCCAATCCGAGTCCG
Source organism: Planctomycetota bacterium (assembly GCA_012719085.1). Classification (GTDB taxonomy): domain Bacteria; phylum Planctomycetota; class Phycisphaerae; order Sedimentisphaerales; family Anaerobacaceae; genus Anaerobaca. The sequence goes on along the minus strand of JAAYBA010000106.1, from coordinate 4,512 downwards.
TGACATTGGATTTCTGTAACGTTACGAGTCCGGCGATGCGCCTGGCCTTGCCCTGGCCGACCGTGAGCAGGTGCGCCGCCTCCTGCTTGTCGAAGATCTCGATGCCGTAGGCCTGGACCTGCCTCTGGAGGCATTCGCTCATGAACCTGCTGGTCTTGGGACCGGCGCTGGTAGCCCGCTCGGCCGGGTCGTGGTCGGTCTTGTAGCCGATGAACGTGCCCATCGCGTCGGTGGGGAAGGGCACGCCGGCCTGCACGAGGTGCGAGAACTCGCGCAGTGAGCTGATGCCTTCGGCCAGTGCCAGATCGCCGTGACAGCAGCCGCCTGCCAGCAGGGTCTTGGCGAACTCCTCAGCGCAGTCGGGGATCTCCGGGCTGGTGCCTTGCTTGTAGTACGTCTGCTTGTCGGAGCCGCTCATCCGCGAGGCGCCGAGCTTCAGGCCGCCGGTGATGACGGCGATCCGCTTCTGTGCATCCTTGATGCCTTTGCCCGTCAGAAACTCGTAAAGGTGGACGGCGCAGTTCATCCCCGCAGCGCCGGCGCCGACGATAATTGTATTATATGTGTGAATGGCAATCATCTGTCGCGCGGTTCTCTTGGTCTTCACGATCGCTGATTCTCCTTCCCATGCCCATCGATCGATGGCACAAGGTCGTCTGTCAGTTGATCTTCTCCGGTTTCATGAATTCAGCCGTCATGACGCGGGGCAGTCGATAGACGTTGCCCGCCCGATCGCAGAAGTAGATCGACGACTCGGAGGGCTGTCGGCCGTGCCCGTCGGCCCAGAACGCGTAGAAATCGTCGTGCGCGTCAACCGGCTCGCGGGCGTAGGTGTGGTTATAGGGGCTGTCCTGGGTGAGTTGAGCGATCTTCTTCCAGGTGGCGCCCTGGTCGATGCTGCGCCACATTGCGATTTCCCCTCCGGGATTGTAGGGCTGCGGGCCGGTCTCGGTCGGTGCCACGATGCGCCAGATGCGGTCGGTTTGGAGATAGAGCGAGCCCATGTCGTAGTTGTTGTCGGAGACAAAGGCCGGGCGGATCGTCCAAGTCTGTCCCGTCCAGCGGGCGGTCGTCCACGTGCGCGGGTCGTTCTTGGGGCCGGCCTCGAAGCCCTTGCTGGTGATGAAGAGGATCACCGGATGGCCCGCCGCGTCGAAGCGGATATCCTTCAGGTAGACCAGCAGTCCATCCTTTTCATAATCGTGGATGAGAGCGGGGTTCTGCGGCTCGGTCAATGGGACCGTTACAGGGCTTCCATCGGCGGCATGCCACGACTGCCCGGAGTCGGTGGTTTCGAGGTAGTAGAGATTCGTCCGCCAGTTCAGGCCTTTGCCCTTCGGGTGGTAGTTCAGAGCGGTGCCGGCCTTGGATTCGTTGACGCTGCTGATCTGATAGTGTCCCTGGTCGATGGCAGCCAGTCTCTGCCATGGCGACCAGTGCATGCCGTCGGGACTGGTCATGAAGCAAGCGGTGCGTGCGGCCGGGTAGTTGTATCGCGTGAAAAACGCGGCGAAGCCTTGGCCCGGCACGTGCCAGGCCTGCATATACGAGAAGTTCGTCATGATGATCTGTCGGCCGTTTTCGTCCTTGGTCGGTCGAACCGGGACGAATTCGTTGACGTCGTACGGCCGAGCGCTGCGGTGAATGTAGGACGGCCGCGTTGTGCCGTGCGAGGTCGAGAAGATCCAGATGGTTCCCTCGTCGTCCACGCTGATGACGGGATTATCGTGGGCGTCCGTGGTTCGCTTGTTCAGCAGGATCGTCGGTCGGGGGACCATGCCCGTGCGGTGATCGTAATACGAAACCATGTGCAACAGCGTCTTGTTGGCCGTCTGTCCATCGGGCGTGCCGCCGTAACAGAAGAACGTCTTTGCCACTTTCTCACAATAGACGGCGAACGGTTGATGCTTGGCGCAATAGGTGCCGAGGCCGCCGCTGTATTTGTAGCGGTACTCGCTGTTGAGCGGTTGATTCATGTACCAGATGCCGCGATAGCCGGTGTCCTTGGCGTTCAGCGTCAGGGTCGTATCAGAGCCCTCGGCGGCTGACGCGATCGTGGCGAACAGCAGCGCGAGCAGTGTGGCAACTCTCATTTGTGACATGACGCATCTCCGGCTTGGCGTTCACAGCAGATGTTGAAATTCCGTCCGGTGGTCCGGCGGATCTGTTCGAGCGAGGCGCCGACGAAATCCAGGCTCGGATACTTCTCCTTACGGAGCCGGTCGATGAGCTGCTTGACGACGGTCAATTCCCGGGCCAGCAGCTTGTAGTCCTGCTCCTCGACGATTTTTGCCAGTGTGGCCTTGTCGATCATGCTGAACGAGCCGCCGAGGACGAGGACGCCGGCGCCGATGTAGTCGGGGATGTTCCCGGCGTTCGTGCCGCCCGTAGGGACCAGGCTGATCGTTTTGTGGATGGCGGGATCGACCGCCTTGACGTAGGCCGGGCCGCCAAGCTCCTTGGCGGGGAAGACCTTGCAGAGGTTCGCACCCTTGGAATACTGACTGACGATCTCGGTGGCCGTGCCGCAGCCGGGGATCATGGGCACCTTGCCGGCGAACCGAGCGAAGCCGGCGTCGCTGAAGTTCACCGCCGAGACGAGATAGGCCGCCCCGGCGTCCACGACCTGTTGCAGCGTCGGCAGGGGGTCGTCGGCATGGGCGGCGTTGTAGACGTTGAGCATGCCGGGCCAGTCGATCAGGCTGGCGGCGCCCGTGACGAAATCGGGCAACTCCTTGCGAAGCTGCGAGAGCTTCTCCAGGGGCTTTTTGATCCGGCAGGTCACTTCCATGTTGTGGATGCCGGCGGCGATGAGCGCCTCGGCGGTCTTGACGATATCGAGCTTGTCCTGATTGAAGACGAGGATGAAGCCATCTCTGAGCAATGTGGCGATGGTGGTTTGCAGGGTCATGGGCTTCTTTGCCTCCTGGTGGTGAATAGGTCCTATTGGACCTATAGGACCTATTTGGTTCACAGTCTTCGCAGATGGAAGCCGCCATCGACGTTGATGACCTGGCCGGTGCAGAAGTCGAGCCGGCCGTCGGCGATCGCGCCGACCGCCTTGCCGATATCTTCGGGGTAGCCCCATCGCTTGATGGGGGTGATGCCCTCGGCGATCAGCTTGTCGTATCTGGCGGTGACGATCTTGGTCATGTCCGTCTTGATGATGCCCGGGCGGACCTCGAAGACGCCGATGCCGTACTCGGCGAGCCGGTCGGCATAGAGCATCGTCATCATGCCGATGGCCGCCTTGCTGATGCAGTACTCGCCGCGCGCCGGGCTGCTGGTATAGGCCGAGATCGAGCCGGTATTGACGATGCGGTAGCTGCCTTCGGGATCGCTCTCCTTCTGCTCGATCATCCAGTTGGCAACCATCTGCGTCAGAAAGTAGGGACCCTTCAGGTTGATGTTCATCACGCGGTCGAAGCTCACTTCAGTGGCCTCCAGCAAATCGAGCCGCTTCGTGGGGGCGACGCCGGCGTTGTTGGCCAGTAGGTGGCAGCAGCCGAACGCGCTCTTCGTGGTCTTGACGAGCCTGGTGCGGTCGGCGGCATTGCCGACGTCGATTCGCATCGCCTCGCACTTCGCTCCGAGGGTCTGGGCCTTCTTGCGGGTTTCCACGGCGTTGCTCTCGTCGGGCTTGCCATGCTCGTCGAAATCGAAATGGGCGATCATCAGATCGTAACCCAATCGGGCCAGTTCCAGCGCGATGCCCCGTCCGATCCCTCGGCTGCCCCCGGTGACGATGGCTACAGGTCGTTCTGCCATAGTAGACATTCCTCTCTTATCCATGCGATTGCAGGTATCGATCGATTTCCCGTGCGGCCCGCATGCCGTCGGCGACGGCCGCAACCACGGTGGACGGCCCGCGAACGAGGTCGCCGCCGGCGAAGACGCTGTTGCGCGACGTCGCAAGCGTTCCATTGGTTGTTTGAATCAGTCCGTTGATGATCTTCACGCCGGGCAGGGTCCGCTCGATGTCGCCCGCAGCCGACTGGCCGATGGCCTCGACGACGAGGTCCATGTCGAGATCGTATGCGCTCGACGTCACGGACTCGGGCCGGCGGCGCCCACCGGCGTCCGGGTCGCCCAGCCGCGTCGGGCACAGCTTGATGCCCGTCAGTTTGCCGGCTGCGCCGACGTACTCCAATGGTTGCGTCAGAATCAGGAAGTGCACGCCCTCGTCGATGGCCCGCTGTCGCTCGGCGCCCCAGGCGGGCATCTCCTTGAACGAGCGGCGATAGATCAGGTACACGTCTCTTGCGCCAAGCTGCCTGGCGGTCACCGCCACGTCCATCGCGGTGTTGCCGCCGCCGATGACGCCGACGGACTTGCCGGTCAGGTCCAGTTTGCCCGGCTGCTTGGCCTCGGTCAGGAAGTCCATCGCGTTCCAGAGGCCGTCGAGTTGCGTCTCGGTGACGCTGGTGGCGTTGGGCAGGCCCAGACCGATGAAGGCGGCATCGAAGCCCATCGCCATGATCCCGTCGAGATTGTTCGCGGCGTCAAGCTCGC
>JAAYBA010000652.1 GCA_012719085.1 Planctomycetota bacterium | reverse complement strand
TGAAGCAGAAATCGCCCGACTTCGGAGACACGAGCGATCCTGCGGCGATCGCGGACCTGCTGGGACTGGCCGTAGAACAGATCGACACGCGGTTCCCCATCCAGGCGGTCTCGACGGGGCTGTGGTTCGCCATCGTTCCGTTGAAGGACCTTGACGCGGTGCAGCAGGCGCAGGTCAATCGCGACATGTACTTTGCGGCGTCGCGACAGGAGCATGAGGACGGCATCCTGGTCTTCTGTCCCGAGACGTACGATGACGCGAACGATCTGAACGTCCGCGTGTTCGTGCCCTTCTACGGCATCGAGGAGGACCCGGCCACCGGCAGCGGCAACGGCTGCCTGGCGGGCTACCTCGTCAAGCACCGCTATCTTGGCGGCGACCGGATCGACGTCCGCGTCGAGCAAGGTTGCGAGATCGACCGACCCTCACTGATCCGGCTGAAGGCCGAGCAACGGCAGGACACCATCGACGTCAACGTCGGCGGCAACGTCGTCATGGTCGCCGAAGGCCGCTTCGTATGAAGACGCTCGAATGACCACCGGTCGCCGCAGCGACAGCAGCCCGCGTCGATTGGGTCTTGTGGCGGCCGGGCGCCGGCGGTAGGATGGCCATAGCGACGCGTGAGCGGACTTGCGGCCGCCCGGGCGGCTGAGCATATGTGGGCGATGTCGGGAGGAAATCGAGATGGCAGAACAAATGAAGGAAGACAACGATATCGGCGAGAAAGAGGATCCCGCAGTACCGGTGTGCATTCGGTGCTTCCAGCCGGTTGATCCGCAGGCACATTACTGCCCCAATTGCGGCGCGGCAACAGGGCAGCTCACGCACTATCTGCCCTTCGTGAACATCCGCTGGCAGGCGAGCGTCTGGGGCCAGGCCTGGCGTCAGATCTGGTATCGCGACGTTTCGATCCCCGGCCGGCTGTTCCGGCTGCTCATGATCGTATGGAACGTCCCGATCCTGCTGATCGGTCTGCTGTTTCGGTCGAGTCACCCGGCCGGCGACGACCACGCCAATTCGGTCAAAGAGGATCCGTGAGACGCTTACGGTTTGCATTTCGGTCGTTTGGGCGTAAGATGGGGCTCGAATGAAGAATTCTTCTGGGGCAGGTGAGAATGGACGTGGATTTCAAGAAGTATCATGGGTTGGGCAACGACTATCTGGTGATCGATCCGAACGTTCGGGACGTGGCGATGACGGAGGCAAACATCCGGCTGATCTGCGATCGCAACTTCGGCGTCGGCTCCGACGGCATCCTCTACGGACCGATCCTCGACGGCGACATCCCCAAACTGCGAATTCTCAATCCCGACGGCAGCGAGGCGGAGAAGAGCGGCAACGGGCTGCGGATCTTCGCCAAGTATCTCTTCGAGAAGCAGTACGTACGGTCCAAGGAGTTCCAGATCCAAACGTTAGGGGGGACCGTCTCGGTGCAGGTGAAGGATGACGTCGCCGGGATGATTCGCATCAACATGGGCAAGGTGACGTTTGTCAGCGACGAGATTCCCGTGGCGGGCGAGAAGCGCGAGGTGGTCAACGAAGCGCTCGATGTCAACGGCGTGGATTTCAAGGTCACGTGCCTGTCCATCGGCAACCCGCATTGCGTGATCCCGA
>JAAYBA010000651.1 GCA_012719085.1 Planctomycetota bacterium | reverse complement strand
TGAAGCAGAAATCGCCCGACTTCGGAGACACGAGCGATCCTGCGGCGATCGCGGACCTGCTGGGACTGGCCGTAGAACAGATCGACACGCGGTTCCCCATCCAGGCGGTCTCGACGGGGCTGTGGTTTGCCATCGTTCCGTTGAAGGACCTTGACGCGGTCAGACAGGCGCGGGTCAATCGCGACAAGTACTTTGCGGCGTCGCGACAGGAGCATGAGGACGGCATCCTGGTCTTCTGTCCCGAGACGTACGACGAGCGGAACGATCTGAACGTCCGTGTGTTTGTGCCCTTCTACGGGATCGAGGAGGATCCGGCTACCGGCAGCGGCAACGGCTGCCTGGCGGGCTACCTCGTCAAGCACCGCTACTGGGGCAGCAGCAAAATTGACGCCCGCGTAGAGCAAGGTTACGAGATCGACCGCCCTTCCCTGATCCGCCTAAAGGCGGAACAACAACAGGGCGCCATCGACGTCCACGTCGGCGGCAACGTCGTCATGGTCGCCAAAGGACAGTGGTTATGATCGCCAGCCAGACCATCAAAGACATCGCAGGACAGCTGGGCGCCGATCTGTGCGGCGTTGCGCCCGCAAGCCGCTTCGATCAGGCTCCGAAGGGATTCCATCCGAGAGACCTGTTCCCTCAGGTCCGGTCGGTCCTGGTGGTGGCGAAGCGTGTTCCCGAAGGACCGTTCCACTCGCATAGTCCGATCCCGTACAGCGTGGTCAACGACGTGATCCTCGCCGAGGTCGCTCGCCTCGTCTGTGCGCTTTGCGTCCAACTGGAACGCCTGGATCATCTCTGCGCCGTGCCCGTGCCGAGCGAACCGTACGAGTATTGGGACGGGCCGAATCGCGAGGGGCGAGGCCTTCTGTCGCTCAAGCACGCCGGCTGGCTCGCAGGTCTGGGCGTCATGGGAAAGAACACGCTGCTGACAAGCCGCGAATTCGGCAATCGGATTTGTCTGGGAGCCATCCTGCTGGACATCAAACTGGAGGGCGATGCAATGGCCGACTACCAGCTCTGCAACGGGAATTGCCGGCGCTGTGTCGAGGCCTGTCCCGCTCAAGCCCTCGACGGCTTGACGGTCAACCAGAAGCTCTGTCGGGGCCATTCACAAGGCCGAACCACGAAGGGAGAACCGATCTACATCTGCTACCGGTGTCGTGTGGTCTGTCCGAATGGAAAAGGGACTCAGGTGACAGCCTCTGCCTGACGGCCATGGAGATTCGGTGCGAGGTACAGAGCTCATACTTCAATGCGATCAGAACAAGACAGGCGGGAGGCAGAGCCGTGATAGATAAGCCGCTGTGTTTGCACTTGCTGCCGGAGACTCTGGCGGTATGTCGACTGAGGCCGGATTGTCCGATGCCCGACTGGGCCGCGCAAGGCTCGTTTTACAGCATCACCCGCACGACGGATGAAACATCTGTCGTTTGTCCCGAATGGGCCGTGCCACTGGATGCCAGAGCGGAACGAGGATGGAGAACGCTCCGCGTCGAAGGGCCGTTGGATTTCTCCATGACGGGCGTGCTCGCCTGCCTCACCATGCCTCTGGCGGAGACCGACATCAGTGTTTTCGCTCTGTCCACCTACGACACGGACTACCTGCTGATCCGCGATCGGGATGTTCCATCGGCCGTGGCGGCGTTGCGTGCGGCGGGGCACCGGGTTGTCACCACCGTGGATTCTTGAAATGGATCGATGATGGCGTCATCGAATTCTGAAATCGAACAGAGACTGCGAACCAAAGGCGCCAGTCTGGTGGGCTTTGCCGATGTGAGCGGGCTGCCGGTGAGCACGACGGGCGGATTGCCCCGAGCGGTCTCCGTCGCGGTCCGCCTGGCCTCGACAATCGCCTGTGGATAGCCCGCACGCGCGCCGGGTCGAAGCCGGCGTTGAAAAGGTGCTGGGAATCGAGTATAAGACTTTCTTGGGCGGTGGCTTGTTCCGCCATCGCATCACGATGATTTCTGTCGGGACAGGGAAAGATGGACGTGGATTTCAAGAAGTATCATGGGTTGGGCAACGACTATCTGGTGATCGATCCGAACGTTCGGGACGTGGCGATGACGGAGGCGAACATCCGGCTGATCTGCGATCGCAACTTCGGCGTCGGCTCCGACGGTATCCTCTACGGACCGATCCTCGACGGCGACATCCCCAAACTGCGAATTCTCAATCCCGACGGCAGCGAGGCGGAGAAGAGCGGCAACGGGCTGCGGATCTTCGCCAAGTATCTCTTCGAGAAGCGGTACGTACGGTCGAAGGAGTTTCAGATCCGGACGCTGGGCGGGATCGTCTCGGTGCAGGTGAAGGATGACATCGCCGGGATGATCCGCATCAACATGGGCAAGGTGACATTTGTCAGCGACGAGATTCCCGTGGCGGGCGAGAAGCGCGAGGTGGTCAACGAAGCGCTCGATGTCAACGGCGTGGATTTCAAGGTCACGTGCCTGTCCATCGGCAACCCGCATTGCGTGATCCCGA
>JAAYBA010000650.1 GCA_012719085.1 Planctomycetota bacterium | reverse complement strand
GTTCGTGACCGGCAGTTCCTGTCCATGCAGGACCTGACGTCTCCGGGTGGGGAGAAACCTCAGACGTGGGAACCGGAAGAGGTCTGGATCATCAGAGCCGACGGCACCGAGCGCCCGCGATTTCTGGCCAGGGGGGGCTGGCCGAACTGGTCCGGCGATTCCAAGCGGCTCTACTACCACAGCCGTCTGGACAAGATGGTGTATTCCATGTCGACGGATCCGAACAACCTGAATCCGAAAGAAGTGTTCGCATGTGAAACCCAGTTTCCCGTCGTTTCACCTGACGAGAGATTTATCGCATTCATCGAAAAGAAAACCGGTGCACTCAAGATCGTGGACCTGACCGATGGGTCGGAGGCAGCATCCTGGTCGGGGCTTGGCAGGAACGCGCTGTCGTTCATCTCCTGGTCGGCGGATGGCAAGCGACTGGCCATCGGATGCTATTGGCAGGGAGGGCTCTGGATCTACGATATGGACACAAAAGAGGCAACCAGGATCGTCGACGGTTCCTTTGCCTGGTGTGCTTGGTCGGCTCCCGATATGAGTCGCATGGTCATCGAGCGTGGGTTTGGGTCGTGGCATCACGAGATTTGGATCGCCGATGTGGTTAAAGAGGGCGTCCCGATGAAAGGATCGCAGAAATGAAGACGAGAACGACTCTTGTGGCAGTAGTCCTGATGGTAGCCGCCGGCAGCAGTCTGGCCGCCGATTGGCCGCAATATCTTGGGCCGGCCAGAAATTCAACGTCCCCGGAAAAGGGGCTGCTGCGCTCCTGGCCCGAGAAGGGGCCGGAGGTTCTGTGGACTGTCGCTGTTGGTATAGGTTATGGCGGACCTGTTGTCAAAGACGGCAAGGTCTATCTGCTCGACAGGGATGATAAGGTGGGTGACAACCTTCGCTGTCTGGACCTGACCAATGGCAACGAACTCTGGAATTTCGCCTATGACGCTCCCGGACGGGTCATGTTCCCCGGTTCGCGCAGCGTGCCGATCGTGGACGGCCATCATGTCTATTCGTGCGGTCCCTATGGCGATCTCTACTGCATGGACACGAACACACACAAGCCCGTCTGGAATAAGAACGTGTGGAAGGACTTCGGCGGCGACAGAATTCCGATATGGGCCATCACTCAGTGCCCTCTTATTTACGGCGACTTGCTTGTTCTCGCATCCCAAGCCCCCGATGCCGGTGTGGTGGCTTATGACAAACTCACGGGTGATGTGAGATGGAAAACACCCAATCTCGGCAATGAATCATATGCCAGTCCTTCCGTGGTGAAGATAGACGGAGAAGACCATGTTGTGATGGTCATTTCATCGACGAATCCCATTGGACATCGCGAATTGCCGCAAACTCTGGGTAATGTTGTCGGGATCGAGCCGCTTACGGGAAAGATCCTCTGGGAGTATGACAAGTGGCGATGTCACATCTCGGTGCCGAGTGCTGTTGACGCCGGCGAGAACAGAGTGCTGGTCGTCGGTGGATATGAACTCGGCGCCACAATGATCAAGGTCGAAAAGAAGACCGACGGCAGCTACGGCACGACCGAGCTGTTCACTTCCGAAGAATTCGGCGATCAGACAAAACCACCGATTCTACATAACGACCATTTCTATGCTCAGTATGGAACCAATAGCCGGCGGGACGGCCTGGTGTGCATGAGCATGGACGGGCAGATCAAGTGGAGCACGAGACGTTCACCTGATTTCAACAAGGGCAGTATGATTCTCGTCGACGGCCTGATTCTGGCTACGGACGGTAGGAAGACCTTGCACCTGATAGAGCCGGATCCCTCCGGATTCAAGGCACTGGCATCAGCGGAGGTGCTCGGAGAAGGAGGAACAGGATCAGGAAGCGATCCTCTGGCCTCGAGAGTTGGAGGTTCCACTCAGAACTGGGCGCCGTTGGCACTTTCCGACGGCAAGCTCCTTATCCGAGACCAGACGAGAATGAAGTGTGTTCAAGTCGCTCAGTAATTCCCAAGAATGTCATATCAATCAGCTACAGGAGCAGATCATGAAGGTTAGAGTGACTGTGATAGCAATGATCCTGATCGCACTCGCCGGCAACAGTCCGGCGGCAGACTGGCCGCAATGGCAGGGTCCCAATCGAGATGGCAAGTCTGCGGATACGGGCCTTCTCAAGCAGTGGCCTGAAAATGGTCCCCCACTTGCCTGGAGGATCGACAAACTCGGCGGGGGTGACAGCGGTCCGGCCATTGCCGCCGGGCGGATCTTCCTCATGAGCAATCGCGGCGAAGAGGAGGTCGTCTGGGCCCTGTCCGAGAAGGACGGCAGTGAAGTCTGGGTGACGCCCCTGGGGCCGGCCTTTCAGCAGCGGGCTTCGCAGGGGAAAGAGGGACCAGGATGTACGCCGACGGTCGACGGCGAACGCCTCTATGTCGAGGGGTTGGGGGGGATTGTGGCTTGTCTGCAGGTCCAGGACGGCAAGATCGTCTGGCAGCGCAGCCTGACGGAGGATTTCGGCGGGCGCGTACCCATGTGGAGCTACCGCGAATCGCCGCTCGTGGACGGTGATAAAGTCATCGTCACGCCCGGCGGGGCTGATGCGCTCCTGGTGGCTCTGAACAAGCTGACCGGCGAGACGATCTGGAAGGCCAAGCTGCCCGACAGCCCGGCAAGCGATTCCGGAGCACCGGGTGGCTCTGGCGGCGGTCGTGGCGGTCCCGGCGGTCGTCGAGGCGGTTTCGGTGGCGGTGCTGGAGCCGCCTACGCCTCGGTTATAGCGATTGACTTCGAAGGACAACGCCAGTATGTGCAGCTCACCGCCAATACACTCGTCGGTATCGCGGCGTCAGACGGTAAGTTCCTCTGGCGTTATGACAAGCCGGCCAACCGCATGGGTATTAACTGCACGACAGCAATATTCCATGATGGCATGGTGTTTGCCTCCTCAGCCTATGGCGCAGGCGGCGGGTTGGTCAAGCTGAGCAAGGATGCGGATGGTGCCGTCAGGGCCGAGGAAGTCTACGCCAGCACCGACATGCAAAACCATCACGGCGGCATGATCCTTCTCGATGGTTATCTCTACGGTGCCAGCGGTGGCAATGAGGGCGGCGCCCTCGTCTGTCTCGACTTCAAGACAGGCAAAGTCATGTGGGACCAGCAGGCCACCGCCGGTCGTCGCGCGAAGGGTTCGTTGGCGTTGGCCGACGGCATGCTCTACTATCGCATGGAGGACGGCGCCATGTGCCTGATCGAACCGAACCCGAAGCAATACACCGAACGCAGCCGCTTCCAACAGCCCGACCGCACCCGCCTGTTAGCCTGGTCTCACCCGGTCGTTGCCAACGGCAGACTTTATATCCGCGATCAGGATGTCTTGTTCTGCTACGACGTTAAGGCGAAGTGAAACTCCATTGGTCAGTTGCCATGGTCATGCAAAGCTTGAATTTGCCTCCATTAGGTCTTGCCGGCGCGGCCATATTTCCGATCTGCATGATCGGAAACGCCGCGTCGGCCTACTTCTTGAGCGTGTTGTGAGAATGGGCATGAGGCTGTTTGCCGGCCACCAAGAGTGGTATACTCTCCGGGAAGAAAGGAGGCAACATATGAAGGGAATGACGGTTGTTGTGGTGGTCACAGGGGTCTTGATTCTGGCCGTGGTGGCTCAGGGAGGGGATTGCCCGCGATTTCGTGGGCCGGCAGGGGATGGGGTATTTCCGGAGACGGGCCTCCTGAAGCAGTGGCCGGAGGGCGGGCCGAAACTTGCCTGGTCCGCTGACGGGCTGGGCCCAGGCTACTCTTCGGCGGTCGTTGTCGACGGGACGGTCTACGTGACCGGCATGGACGACCAGAACCAAGGGGTGCTGTTTGCCTTCGAGGAGGACGGCTCTAAGAAGTGGAAGGTGGCCTATGGCCCGGAATTTGTCAAGGAGGGCCCCGCTCCGACGGGAACGCGCGGCACCCCGACGGTGGACGGCGGCCGCGTCTTCGTGATGACCGGCTTCACCCGGCTGGTTATTCTCGACGCAAGCAACGGACAGGCGCTCAAGACCGTCGATCTGCTGGAACGATTCGGCGCCGAGAAGGCGAGGTTTGGCTTTGCCGAGTGCGTGCTGGTCGATGGACGCAAGGTCATCTGCACGCCGGGAGGGGCCGATGCCTCTCTTGTGGCTCTGGACCGGGAGACGGGCGAGACGATCTGGCAAACTAAGGGGCTCGGTCAGCCGTCGGGTTACTGCTCGGCCAGGCTGGTTGACCACGACGGTCGCAAGCTGGTGCTGACGATGCTGGCGAACGGCGTGGTCGCTGTCGATGCCGGCTCGGGCGAGGTCGTCTGGCAGCGCGAATACCCGCACCGCGCCGGGGTTCAGCCCAATCCGCCGCTCTACGCCGATGGAATGGTCTACGTCGCATCGGGGATGGGCACGGGTGGCGCGATGCTGCCGTTGGCCCGGATGGACGCGGCCGCCAAGTGGACGGACAGGACGCTGGATTGCCAGATGCAGGGGACCGTCCTGCTCGATGGCTGTATTTACGGGACGGCCCAGAGTGGCAACCGGGGCCTCGTCTGTCTGGACTGGAAGACGGGCCAGGTGAAATGGAACGCCCCGGCCACTGAAATGGGTGTGGTCGTGGCCGCCGACGGTATGCTCTACGTTTATACCCAGGATGGGACGATGATTCTGGTGCCGCCGAGCCCAGAGGGATACAAGCCGGCGGGGCAGTTCACGATCTCGGGCGGAACCAACGAGCACTGGGCCCATCCGACTATCGCCAACGGCAGGTTGTACGTCCGCCATGGCGATGCGTTGCTGGTTCATGATATCCGCTCCGGATCGTAGCGCAAGCGGGCGGGCCCGTGCGTCATGCCCGGAGGGCTTGCGGGGGTCTTCGCGACAGATCCGGGCAGGAATGAACCCTTGGAGCCGGCATGGGGTATAATCGGGCGGGTAGGATGGGCTTTAGCCCATGCGGCCAATACAGCATGGGCTAAAGCCCATCCCACATGGAACCCGGCAGGGCATTTGACGGTAAGGTAGGGCAGAGATCCAATGACAGCAGGGCAGACTGAGAAACGGCGGCACGTGGTGTTCTGTAGCTGCGTCCATTACGAGACCATCCCGCAAGCCGTGAAGGAGCGGGTCTTCGCATCTCTGCGCGATGCGGGTATCGCCGTGGAAGCCGTGGCCGATCTGTGTGGCATGGCGGCCAAGCGGCATCCGAGACTGCGGCACTGGGCCCAGGGCGATCCGCTGTCGATCGTCGCGTGCTTTCCACGCGCGGTCCAGTGGCTTTTCGAGGCCGCCGGCACGCCACTGGACCCCGAGCGAACGCGCCTGTTCAACATGCGGACCCAGTCGGCCAAGGAGATCGCTCGGGAATTGATGAAGGATGCTGGATCCGGGATGATTGAAGAGAAGTCGGTCCCCTCCGCCTCCAATCATCAATCATCAATCGAAAATCATCAGTCGGATTGGGTGCCGTGGTTCCCTGTGATCGACTACGACCGATGCGTCAACTGCAAGCAGTGCATGAACTTCTGCCTGTTTGGCGTATACGGGCTGTCCGATGAAGGCCGCGTGGAGGTGCAGAACCCGGCCGGCTGCAAGACGAACTGCCCGGCCTGCGCGCGGATGTGTCCGGCCTCTGCAATCATCTTCCCCAAGTATGCGGATTC
>JAAYBA010000649.1 GCA_012719085.1 Planctomycetota bacterium | reverse complement strand
GTCGGCTCAACGCTGCCGCGCACGGGCTGGGCATGGACCCGTTCGTAGACCGCTTCGAGCCGTGGCCGCACGACGGTCCACTCGGCCTCCGAGACACCGAGTTGCACTTTCAGATTCTCGATGGCCCAGGCGCGCTGCAGGGCCGTTTGCTCTTCTGCGATCTTACGCATCTCTTCCGGGCTGCCGGCATTCCGCATCCGCTCGGGAAAGGCCCGCGATCGCTCCATCCGCTCGCGAACCTCCGGCGGCGGTTCCCGCCGCTCCTGGCCAAGCGCCGAAGCCGACAGTACACCCAACACCGCCGCACCCGTGCATCCCATCACGGCACGTCGGGACATCCTCGTGCCAACGGCATGATGGTCATGGTCACCTTCGCTCTGCCTGCTCTGCTTCCTCAGCATCGCCTGAACCCTCTATTTCTGTTGTGCTCACATTCATTGCATCGAGCTGGCTTTTCAGCATCAAGCACAATGGTGTTGGCTCGCTTAAGGCCGTACACGTTTGCTGGGCAGCATCAAGACTCGCCTGGAATTCTGCAAGAAGCTCCTCGCTGCTGTTTCTCCTGAGCACCCATGCAAGCTGCCTAAGGTCACGTTCGCTGCGGACAGTCTGCTCGGGATTCCGAGCCATTTGCAGAATACGTGACAGCGCAATACATCGATAAGCCTGCGCAGCGAATAGTTGATTGCTGCAGACATCAGGATTGGCGAGCAACTGCTCCATAAGGTGGGCCACGATCCAGAACCACCCTCGGCGAAAACCGACAGATGCAAAATCGAGGGTGGTATTGACATCATTATGGAAAGCAGCGGCATCCAGCCAATGACGCAGCAACCTTTCAGTCGCATGCAATTGACCCCATCGCATCGTCGTCTCAATGATCTTCTGGCCGCCGAACAGAACCATGCGGTCAAGGCCGTCTGCCAAAAGTAGAGATAGATACTCCTGGAAATCCTTCTCGAGTTGCTCCCCATCATGGAGCATCCAAGCCAATTGCAGTCGCATATTCACGTGCTTGAGACGCTCGCCCAGGCCTGCATCTTGTGGCGGTGGGACGTCGAAGTGTGCGAGAAGCCGGCGCAGGGACTTAGCGTCCGCGGGCGCGATGTCCTGGACAGATTTCATCCAGTACTTCAGAAGCAACTCACGACACTTCACATCATCTGCATCGAATCGCCCAAGGCTCCCCACGGCATCCTCAATCTGGTCACCTGAGGTATGTGAGCCTACTGGCCTGGCAAGGCGGGCCGAACGCAGAAACTCCTTCCCGTGTCCGGAGTACACACGAACGAGTGTCGGGAGTGATACGCTGCGTGGACCAATCTGCATGGGTTCATAGTCCACGATGTGGAGGCGGTCGCCTTTGTACTGCACGCCCACGAACTGGGAATACTGTTGGCTTTCACCAGCGATGGTAATTGTCGGCCCCTCCTGCCTGAAGCCGAGCGTGATTGTCTGTTCTGGAAGGACCAGACGCTGCCTGTGGAACGAGGTCTTGTTCCCGCTGTCAACGCACTGAGACTCGAGATCCCCAAAGAGACCAAGGGTTTCTTGCTCGGCAAAGCGAATGTCGGACAGGGTATAGGCGTTAAACCTGTGCACAAACGGCCCGCGTGGCCCGAGCGGTTTGGAGAAAGCCCCATCGTACATGTGTTGAATCTGATGACTGATCGCAAACTGATCGCGATCGCTAAGAAGTCTCAACGTCGGAGGATAGATTGGGAAGTTCAAACCACCCGCATGAGGTTCGCTCCAGACGACTGCCACCAGATAAGCGTCCCCTGAGACCCAGTATCGCGTAAAGAGAACCACGTGTGTACGCACGAGAGAGGAGTTCAATTCAATGATCGTATCGAAATGGAGCGTGGCAGTCTTAGCGTTCGCCAACGCCTGCGACACGAGTATCGCCGGTGTCAGCAAGAAATCCACGTTCTCCCGCATCTCCAGAGAAGCGTCGAAGCTGGAAGTCACACTTCGGCTGGCGGACAGCAACGCCGAGTCTCTCAAGTGGTGTTCCAAATCGTTCTCGGGCTCTCGTTCGTCGCCCATGCATAGCGTGTCGATAGGGCCCAGCGCAGAGAAAGCCGCAAGCATCAGGCCTGACAGAAAGACGCATGGCCAATGGCGAGATTCCGGGCCACGCTTCTCATTTGACTTTGCCATCTCAGCGCTCCATTCTGCAAATGACTGGCTTGTTGTGTCTGACGAAGCCTTGCGAAAGCCGTCAGGTATCGAGCCCGTCGCTTACATTGCTGCCGGGAGTGCCCACAGAGGGCACTCCCGACACTATCTCGTCAGGACTTGCTCTTGCGCGGTGGTCTGCGGTTCCAGGCGAACCTGGTCACAAGGCTAGGGAAAGTTGGCTGTCGTGCCGACAAGCGCGCTGCCATAGGTGCTTGCAACTGCTCGGAGGTCTCCCGTACCGCTTACTGATGCGTGGGCGTCGGTTGTACACACTGCCGCAGCAGCAAACGTGACCAGACCAGTGCCTTCAGGAATCGGCTCGGCCCCATTATGCCATACCTCCCAAGAGATGGCTGGGTACTCGAAACCGCCCCCATAATAGTATCCGGACACAGAGTAGTGGGACCATGCGCCAGAGGGTGGCTGAAAAGAGGCCGGCCCTCCTGTGGCCTGCTGCATGTCGTAAACCGACCCGCTGACACTCGCATCAGCAATGGAGGCCATCGGATACGATGCTGCGCCGGTTCGGGTGAAGGTATATGCTGCCGCATAGGTGCTTCCCTGCCCACCATAGTCGAGCCTCTGTCCGTACACGCGCGCAAACCCATTGCCATCATGCACCCATGACAGAGTACCACCCGGCTCTGTGCCCGGAGGGCCATTCCAGACCCAGTCCTTTCCGTGCCCGCCCCACGCGGTTGCATTGGCGTTTGCGGAATCGGCTGTCTTGGCCCAGGCATACGTGTGAACACCACAACTGGATGACTGAGATTGACCGTTGCCGGACCCACTTGCCACGCCTTCCTGCCACATGGTGCCTGTTTGGAGTTCCGGAGTGGCATATGCATCCTCGCCGTCCCAATATGTCTCATCGTATGCATCGGCGTGTGTCACTTGCGCGCCAGTAGCGGCGAAGATCACCAAGCCTCCGACGACGATATGGACCCACTTGTCCCTCTGTCGCATTATCTTCCCTTTCTTGTCTTGGCCATATTATGCTTATGTCTCCAAAGCTCGCTGCCCCCGTTCGCACCTTGCCGTTACGGCGCTCGTATCATACGTTGCCCTCCTTTCTATGGCGGCATACTGCTTGCGGCCAGTCCCGTGAAATCATGCGCCGACCATATGCGCACACAATGCCTGCACCCGCACACAGGTAGCCGAACTGCTACCTGGTTGAAACGCATGGCGCCGATCTGTGTCGCAGTCGCCTTCGATACATCGCGGAATCGCTATCGCTCAGGTATAGGTCGCGCTGGCGAACTCCACGCAGGGTCTATGCGGGTCAGGCCCTCATGGACAATCGTCATCTCCTCGCTCGATCCGTCGAAGCTCAGGGAGGCGACCCAGCCGTTGCGAAACTCCCAGCGTGCCAGCGGCTCTGCGCGGTCGGTTCCCCGCAACGTCACGGCGCCGTCTCGGACGGCGGCTTCAAGATCGCCGTCTTCCATTGCCTTGCGCCAGAACCAGACCAGTAGCTGGCTCGGCTCGCTGCGCCGGAGCCTCAGGTTGTGCCATGCAAGTGCACCGGGCGTCTGCCGGCGCACGATCACACCGCTTTCGGTCTCGACGAAGGCCTCTTCGATGTCATTGATCGAGCCCAGTCCCCGACACTCCTCGTAGATACCCACATCCTGCCCGCCGATCTCAAGCGAAAAGTAGTAGAACGGCCCGGCAGAGTGAACCGAATCCACTGCCAGATCCACACCCTGTCCCCGCAGCCGGCTCTCGCCGACCGCGATCAGAGCCAGTAGGGCAACGGTGCCTATAATCGTATAAGTCCAGAAATGTTTGCGTTCCATAGCTGCACCTCTCTGTGTTCTCTTCTGTTGTGATTGCGATTGGATCCTTCCTGTCACGTCCGTCAGGGTGGCCTCGGCAGATGGTCCATTGGAGTCACCTCCTTTCCTTGCCTCGCGATTAATAGTCCTGGAATGTCCTCATCCATTCGGGCCAGTCCCCCGGCTGAGCGCCGCCGGCGGTGGTCCAGGGGCCCGCCGTGTCGTAGTCCGGATGCCACTTGAGCGTCCATAACTCCTTGAGGCCCACCTTGCGAACGGACCAGTCCATAAACAGCATGTTGTTCCCGCCATTGTGCCGGTTGATGCACAGATTGCTCATGCCAAGGGTATAGGTGTACGGTCCCCCGTCAGACTCCGGCGGGGCATCGGCGTCCGTGGGCATCACCCCCTGGAGACGAGAATCAGACAACACGGGAATCGTTCCGCCTCTCTTGATATCCGAGGTGAACCAGTACAAACGGAAGGCGGGGTGGTCAGTCGCTCTGCCTCCTGTGTAGCGGTTGTGGCCATAACTGCCACAAAGGTCCGGCCGGTCCATCAACCACGGATAGGCGTGAAACGTGTCGCCCGCATTGCGTTCTCGCAGCTCTCTGTCCGCCGAAGGCTTCGACGCCGAAGGACATAGGGCCACCTTCGTCAGTTCCGGATGCCCGCGCTGAGTGAGGAACCAGAAGATCTGACCCCCGGCGTCCAGCGGCAAACGCCCGTCGTTCTCCTGGACATACATCGACAAGCTCAGGCCCGACTGGCGCAGTCTGCTCTGGCAGACTACCGCCTGGGCCTGCTTGCGGGACCGCTGCAGGGCAGGCACCAGCAGGGCAATCAACAGGGCAACGACCGAGACGACCACCAGCAATTCAATGAGGGTGAAGCCCTTCGGATCAATCGCTGCCGAGGGCCCATAGATCGCTGCATCGCCGCCCCGGTGGGACCGGCGCACAAGCAACCCGCCTGCGCCCGTTCGCCCGCTGTTACGTCCCATCGCTTTCGCTCCCTTTTCCCGGAAGGAGCCTTCCTCGTCGCGGCCTTCCACAGCAGACCGCCACCGCCGACGCAAGAGCCCGTCGCCAAGGATGGGTGACAACGCTCGCTCGAGCCTCGACTCCACTATCACTGAGATACCCCCCCCCACCCTGCGTGTGCAAGGAAAAAATCAACAAAATCCAAAAAATCTTACCCGATGGGGTGGCCTCGTTCGGTCGTCATGGTTTGCACTCCTCATTCTCAGGTATCATCGACGCGTCGGACTGCGGCGCCTTGGCGCATCCGGGCGGGGCGCCGGGGGTGTCTGCTGGGCGCTTCGCTCGCGGACAATCTGGTCCAGTTGCGCGGAGACCTCCTGCAAGCGCGTGGCGTCCGGTGCTTCCAGTGCGTTTCTTTGCTCGGCCGACATACTGGCGGATGAATAGGGCCTGGCCTCGTTCATTCGAGCCGGGCCGAGGGCCTCCCACGCCGCCAGCGCCCGGCGGACCGCCGGCTCGACCATGGCGGCCACCCGGGCCCGTGTCGTGTTCGTCAGGACCCAGCGAATCTGCGCCGCCATCGACTCGTCCTGGAGGGCCTCGCGATCGGCCAGCGCCTTGTCCAGATTGTCCAGACTGATGACCCGCAGGGCCAGTCCCTCATATTGCTCCAGAGGCGAGAGCCCCGGCTTGGTGAGGAACCGGTCCAGCAGTTGGACCTTCGCCCACGGCGATCCCTGGATGGAACGGCAGAAGCGATACACCCCGTCGCTGTCGTTGGCAGTGGACTTCTCGACCCAATGCTTCAGAAGGGCGCTGGCCTTCTCGCACTGGCCGGGGCCGATGAGACGGTCGATGTAGCGGTATCCGCCGGCCATGACCATCTGATGCAGCCCGGCTTCCTCCAGCATCTGCCAGTAGCGATGGACGCGCTGCTCGAACGCGTCATAGTCCTTAACGATCAAGTCCATCCTGGCCAGGGCGTGGAGGGCCTTGAGCCGGCCGCCGGGCCCTCGGTCGAGTTCGCCGACGAGCTTCTCATAGTGCCGCTTCAACTCGGCGATCTGCACGCGATCGGCGTCACTGACCTCGGGCGGGTGGTCCTCCGGCAGCACCGGCGCGCGGTGGTAGCGAAGGACTTTGTCCAATTTGCTCTGCAGTTCCTTGATTTCGTCGAGCTCGCTGCCCGGCTGGGTGCGGGGCCTTCTGTCCCGTCCCGTCCGCATCTCCTCGGTCCATGGATACAGGATCGTTCGGTAGTGGTCGCGAAGCTGGCGGATCCGCCTGGCGTCGGCCGGCTCGATGTCCCTCTTGGGGGGCCTGGGCATCCGATCCACCTTCTCCTGCCACTTGCGCATCTGCTCCTGCGATTGGGCCGCCTCCTGCCTGCGGATTTGGTCCCGCCTGTCGAGCTCTTTGGCGGCCTCTTCCGGGTCCTTCGGAAGCGGCCCGTGACCGGTTTGCCTCGGGCTCTGCGGCGGCGCCGGCATCTCCCAGACGGGATACTTTGCGATCAAGGCTCGGACGAGGGCGAAATCGTTGGGATCGACCTCCAGCGGCCCCAGGTTGGGCACATGGTACAGATACCTCTCTACGAGCTTGCCCCACGTCGAATAGGCCTGGTCAAGGCCGCCAAACGCCCTGGCGGCCTCCCACACGCCGTCCTTGTCCAGCTCTACGCGCTGGAAGTTCATCAGCCTCGCCGACCGCATGGGCCAGCGGTCCTCCGTGCGGTGCACCGCCACCTGCACCGGCAGCCGCACGACCGTCTCGCCCAGCGTCACGTCCTGGTAGGTGACCGTGCACGTCCTGCCCCCTTTGTGGGAGACGTAATTGACGTCGGGGATCTCATAGGTCGCTGTCGTGTCCTTGGATGTAACCGTCACGTGGCCTTCCATGGCGAGCTTCTCGGGCCGAACGGGCAATTCGGCGATCAGCCTGGCCAGGCGAGGCGGCCCATCGCTGCGTTCGTACTCGTACGACATCCAGGCCAGCAGACGCTGCGAATCGTCGAACAGCTCCATCGACTCGATCCGATCGTCGGCGATCCGGGCCTTCAGACGCGCCAGGGTCCGTGCGACGCCCGAAGGCCCCGCCTGCACGTTCACGTCGACCAGCCCATCGCCCGCCGAGCCAAGATCGGCGGCGTACACGCGCCGGGCCAGTGCCTGCGCCTCGGCAAACCGCATCTCTGACGTGTCATACATACCACCGCCGTGGGCGAACGGCGGGCGTTCGTCGACCGGCTTGGGATAGGTCGTGTTCACAGGGAACCAGTAGGAAAACCACTGCTGTTCCATGCGAAAGCCGCCCTCATCGCTCAGGAGGAGCTGGGTCCTCATGTCCCAGCCATACTTGGGGAACTCCGTCCAGATCACCGAGACGACGTAGTAGTCCTCGCAGACCCAGTACCTCGCGAACACCACGAGGTTGGTCCATCCCCTCCAGTCGTGATTCATCTCGCTGACCACGTCGAATCGGACCAGGCCGGCCTTTTGGCCGGAAGGCTGAATCGGTCGCCGCCTGCCGATGCCGGCGGCCACCGAGAGCGCCGCCAGGCATGCAACAATCCACAGGCGGCGTCGGGTGTGCGTCGTTCTCATGGCTCTACTCCACAGGATAGGTCAGAATCACTCCGTCCGAGATCGCCTCCTGCACCAGCAGTGCAGGCGTCAGAAGGAAATCCACGTGTTCTCGAATGTGCTGCGAGAAATCGACCATCTGAGAGTCCACCTTAAGGTGACGACGGATGATGGCTGCCTCCCCGGGCGCTCTCGCGTCGAGCAGACGCTGGTACCCCGGCGGGAGCCCCTGATCGGGACCCTGGCCGGGCCCGCTTGCAGCGCCCGCGCCAAAACACAGTAGTATACACGCCGGGACAGCGAGCCATACCACGGGCACAATCCAGGTTCGCTTGCACTTCAT
>JAAYBA010000648.1 GCA_012719085.1 Planctomycetota bacterium | reverse complement strand
GTGGAGCGCGTTCGCGACGACGTGAACGCCGGCAGCAGTCTGGCCGAAGCTCTCGGCCGGCATCCAAGCCTGTTCTCGGCGCTGTTCGTCAACATGGTCGCGGCCGGGGAGGCCGGCGGCGCTCTCGAAGCGGTGCTGGCGCGTCTGGCGGACATCCTCGAAAAACGGGCGCAGTTGACCGGCAAGGTCAAAGCCGCCATCGCCTATCCGGCGATGATGACGGTGGTGGCCGTCGGCGTCGTCCTGTTCCTGCTGTCGTTTGTGGTGCCGAGCATCTCGGAACTGTTCGTCAAGATGAATCAGGAACTACCCTTGCCGACCCGGATCCTCATGGGCATCAGCGGTTTCCTCGAGGCTCATGGGGTGCTCATCGCGGTGGCGGTCTTCGGCGTCACAGCCGCTCTGATGGGGCTGGCCAGGACCCAGGACGGCCGCCTGTGGATGGACCGGATCCGACTCGGACTGCCGTTGTTCGGCCCGCTGTTCTTCCGACTCGAAGTGGCCCGACTGACGCGGACGCTGGGGACACTGATGAAGAGCGGCATCCCCGTCATCAGCGCGATCGAGATCAGTCAGCGCATCAGCCAGAACCGCCTGATCGCCGAGGCGGCCGACCGCATCAAGGACGGAGTTCACAAGGGCGAGACAATCGCCAACGCCGTCCGCGCCACGGGGATGTTCCCGCCGATGGTCGTTCACGTGATCGAGACCGGACAGATGACCGGCAACGTCGAGGACGGCCTGCTGAACATCGCCGAGATGTACGATACCGAGGTCGAGACAACCGTGCGGACGCTGACCGCGCTGCTCGAACCGATGATCCTGCTGCTGATGGGCGGCGTCGTGGGCTTCATCGTCTTGTCGATCCTGCTGCCCATCTTCGAAATCAACCAGGCTTTGTAGGGAGAGCGCATCATGCGAACTCGACATGTTCATTCGATACGCCGGCGACGCGGCTTCACTCTCATCGAACTGATGATCGTGGTGGTGATCCTGGGCTTGCTGGCCACGATCGTCATGCCGAAGATGCTGAGCCGGCCCGACCAGGCCCGCCGGGTCAAGGCCAAGGCCGACATCCGCAGCATTCAGTCGGCGCTGGCCCTGTTCAAGACGGACACCGGACGGTTCCCGACCACCTCCGAAGGTATCGAGGCCCTCGTGAACGATCCGGGCGTCAAGGGCTACAACGCCGACGGCTACCTCGAATCGATGCCGGTCGATCCGTGGGGCAACCGATACGTCTACATGAGCCCCGGCGTCCACAGCAAGGACTATGACCTGAAGTCCTACGGCAAGGACGGCGACAACGGCGGCACCGGAGACGATGCCGACATCGAGTCCTGGAACATGCAGGACTGACGCCGCGTCGGGGATTCATCGGAAGGCAGACCATGAGCCGTTGTCGAACCAGATCCAGGGGGTTCACCTTCGTCGAAGTCCTGATCGCGCTGGCAATCGCCTCGATCGGACTTCTGGGGCTGCTGCGTCTGCATCTGCTGAGCACGGCCACAGCGGACGCGGCCCAGGCGACCACCGAGGCGGTGTTCGTGGCCCAGACGCAGATCGCCGAGGCCCTCGCTCGGGAGTTTCCCAAGCAGGGAACGACCTCCGGCACCGTCGAACGCAATGGACAGACGTTCACATGGACGACCGAGATCCGAGACGTTGCCAGGCCCGGCGGCGGCACCGCGACGGCCAGGGGCCTGCGCGAAGTGGCGACCACTGTGGCCTGGAATCTGTCGTCGGACCCGAAAACTGTCACCATGACGACCCTCGTCGCAGACCCTCGAATCCATGAACGAAAGACGCCATAATCCCGGCTTCACGCTGATCGAGATGCTCGTCGCCCTGGCGATGATCGCCACCATCGTCTCGATGGTCTACGGCAGCTACGCCGCCACGAGCCGATCGATGGAGATGTACGACAGCCGCCTGACGTGCGCGCAGCGGACGCAGCTTGTCCTGCGCCTGATGGAAAGGCAGCTTCGCTGCGCCTATCAGC
>JAAYBA010000647.1 GCA_012719085.1 Planctomycetota bacterium | reverse complement strand
GAGCGTCGGAGTCTCCCATCGCCGGGAGAACGCAATGATACACCGGCTCTACGAGCAGACATTAGGAGCCCCGCAATGCCTGTCAAGGGGAATCTTCCGCCGGAGGCATCATCAATTCTGATGATACGCCCGCCGGGCGCTCCGCCCCGCCGAGAGCCGCAACGGCGGGCCTGCGCCCAAGGCGATGGGCCCAGGATTTCCAGGGAAAGGGGGTTTACAGGGTCCGGAGGCCGTGGTAGAATATGGGTTTGTGGCGCCGATGTAGCTCAACGGTAGAGCACGGCTTTCGTAAAGCCGGGGTTGAGAGTTCAAATCTCTCCATCGGCTTTTTCTCTCGCGGAGGTGGCTCGTGCAAAAGGAAGCAGCCATGGAATCATACGAGGAGAGTCCTCCCCTTCCATTGCCTGTCGGCAACTCGGCCCGGGCAGCGTCTGTGATCCTCTGTGCCGGCGTCGGCCTGGTCCTTCTCTGTGTCTTTGTGGATCGCGTCTTTGACTTGCAGAGCCACGGGGTGGAGGGTGTTCGCGTTTTTGTCGGTGGTGCGGGCCTGCTCGCCGTCTACCTGGCGGCGCCTCTGCTCGGTCTGATAGCCGTATCGTCGGCACGGGCCTGGAGGCAGGAGATCGTCGCCGCAGCCATCCACGAGCATCGGTCGGTTCGGACGATGGCCCGGCGGTACATGGTCGCGGGCTTGCTGTTTGCCGCCATGCCGCTCGCGGCCTTGCTTGCGAGCATCGGCGGGGGCAGCCCGTTGCAGTATGTGCCGCTGTCATGGCGGGTCGTCAGTCACGTGGTCATCACCCTGCTGGGTTTGGCGATGGGATGGACCTCACTGCGGCTGTTCTGGAAAATCCCGGATGCGAGGCTCTTGCGGATGGCTTCCCTCTGCGCCGTCGTGATCGGCGCAGCGTCCGTCGCCGACGCATTCGGCCTGATCGGCGTCGGCTCGTTTCTGGGGCGGCGGTTCTATGCCGTCACGAGGCAACAGACGTTTACCGGCGACTCGGACCGGCTCGAACGAACGGTCGTCGTCGCCACGCTCGATTGCCCCTGCCCCGGCGGCAAGAACGTGATCTGGTGCTCGTCGTTCCAGTTGGCGTGGAACGAAATTCGCGACAACGTGATCGCTGCCCCGCTCGAAGTGCTTGGGGCCGAAGACCTCGCCGCTCGCCTGAACCGAGCCGAGTCATCCCGTGCGGACCTTGAGCCTCGATCGGTCTACGCCGCTGCCGGCTGTCTGAAAGACGGGATCGTCGAGACCATCGAGAGGGACATGGCCGCTCGATTCCCGTCCCGTTCGCTGCCGGACTTTGGCCAGACGGTAAGCGATCCCAATGCTATCGTGGCCTATTCCTATCTGACCGCGAACGTGCCTTTCACGCATCCGTTTCGGCAGGTCGATGAGGGATTCACCTTCATCGACTCGCAGGGCACGGAGACGACCGTGAGCGGCTTCGGCCTGTGGGAAGCTTATCTGTCGCGATACGAGAGGATTTGCGATCAGGTGGAGATCCTCTATGTAGGCTGGGAGGACCCGAATCGGCCCTACGGCCGGATAGAAGAATACGCGCTGGACCTGTGCCGGCACAGTCAGCCGTACCAGGTGGTCGTCGCGATGGTCGAGCCGAAGGGCACGCTGGCGGAGACCTACGAGCACATTCAGCGCGGGACCGAGCAGTTCAAGGAGCAGAGAGACTACAGTCACGCCCGATGGTTCCAGGGGGGCGACACTCTGCGCGTGCCCGATATGTTCTGGCGCACCGACCACCGGTTCACCGAACTCGTTGACACAATGGTCGCCAATGTGAGATGGCCCATCGTCGAGGCAATGCAGACGATCGAGTTCCGGCTGGATCGGTCGGGCGCCATGCTCGAAAGCGAGGCATTCCTGGCCATTGAGAAGGCGGAGCCCCGCGAGTTCCGCTTCCACCGTCCGTTTCTGATCTACATGAAGAAGCGGGATGCGGACCGGCCGTTCTTCGTGATGTGGGTGGACAACGCGGAATTGCTGGTCGGCCAATAGGGCACGCACGCCCGGGGATTCCCCTGCAGGGCCCGCCGCAAAGACACCGGCGGCGGGAACCGTGAGAGAGTGTACAGGCCTTCTTGTCATGTCGAGCGGAGCAACGCGAAGTCGAGACATCTGGCCAGAGACCGAACAGGCACCTTATCCGCGGCCAGATTCCT
>JAAYBA010000105.1 GCA_012719085.1 Planctomycetota bacterium | reverse complement strand
TGCCACGTGAACATCGAAACTCGTCGCACGCAGACGGCGTCAGGGCGAGGCATGCCTCGCCCCTACCGTTTCGGTGCGGAAGTAGAATTTCAATGCCTCTCGCACGTCCTCATCCATAAGGGCGAGTCGAAAGCCCTCCTGTCGGCGTTCCTTGTGAAGTCGCCTGGCTCGCTCGAAGGTCGCACCTTCGATGGGGGCGTCGAACCAGTTCTTCTTCCGGATGTGCTGGAGAACGTAGAATGCGAACTCGCCTTCCCATGCATTCCCGAACGGACAGACATGAAAACGCGTTTCCCGCCTGCTGTCTGCAAACTGAAGCAGAAAAGGGGTCGCCACGTTTGGGTCCAGTTCGAAAAAGGCCTTCCACTCAGGCGTCCGGAAGATACTACCTTCGCTGATGCTTCCGTTGGCGTAGTCCTGAGATCCCGTCAGACAACCACCACGATCGCACAGGCGGATCCAGGCGGTTTGGATAGCCTCGGGTTCAAGGGTTCTCGCCTCGTCGCGGTTCGTCATCGACGGACCATCCACATGGAAGACGTCCACACTTGGCCTCAAGCCCGTGTCACTTCGATAGAGCGCATAGCCCAGAACACAGATCGAAGCCATCACCAGAATAAGGAATCGTTGCTTCATCGCATTCGCCGCATCGCATCTCCACCACGTAGATGCGATCATACGAGAGCCCGCACACAAGAGCAACAGCGCTTTCGCGGCGTGATCTCCTGTTCGTAGATGGCAGGTGGTTTGCCGTAGGGGCGAGGCATGCCTCGCCCCTGCCCTTTGGCTGTGGGTGAAGCGATAGGGATGGCGCAGCTCAGCGGGCGTGGCGGTGGAACTCGGGGGCTTCTTTGAGGCAGGTGCCGACGATGCGCATGGACTTGGCGGCGGCGGCAATGCCCGAGCGTTCGATGTGGAGCGGCTCGGTGCCGACTTCGGGGAAGCCTTTGTCGTCGGGGGTGAGTTTCTCCCAGTTCTGGAAGAGGCGCGCCCAGTCACTGCTGGCGATACGATTCATCACCCGTTTGGCTTTGAACGAGTACCAGAAGCTGTCGTGGTAGAGCACGCTGGCCAGGTACGACCAGGGCGCCAGCACGGTCTTGAGCGACCACTCGACGGGCTTCTTGAGCGGACCCCAATAAATCAGGTGCTGCATTCTGGCGGCGAAGGTCATCTTCCTGAAGGGGCCTTCGAAGTGCCAGTTCTCCCGTGCGGCGTCGACGTCTCCGACGATCTCGATTTGGCCGGGGTCGCCGCAGCCGAGCCCCATATCGTGCGCCAGCCTGACGTACTTGAGGTCGCGCAGCGGCTCCATGCCCATCATCTTCGCGGCGGTCGCATCGATCGCGACCTGATCGGCACTGGCCAGCAGCACGTTCTTGACGTGCGGGACCATGCAGCGCGGGCCGGGCCCGTCGCCGGCGAAGGTGCCGTCCATCACCGCGAAGACGCCGCGATGAACCTTCTTCTGAATCGTCAGCAGATCGACCAGCGTCTCGTGGATCACCGGATGCGTCCAATGACGCTTCTCGTTGAGCAGCCCACCAAAAGCGTTCTTCATCGCGCCGGTCGTCGTGGTGAAGACGTGCGTCTTCACCGTCGGCAGATGGATGATGTTCTCGCCAATGAAGCGTTTGGGGATGTGGAACCCCTTGGGGTAGACCTCGTTCAGGCAGAGGAACTTGTCGGCCAGGTCGCCCACCGCGTCCCGGATGTGAATCCACTCCTGGCCTTCGTACAGATGCACGTTCCGCAGGCCGTGGGCATCGATGACGTTGATCTGCTTGTTCTCGCGCTCACCCAGGTGGGCGTCGATCACAACGGTCCGGTTGTGACAGCCGTGGATGAGGTTGGGGTCGTAGCCATCCCGCTTCATCGCGCGGATCACGCCTTCGAGCTGCCAGGGTGTGGTCGAGCTGCCTGGAAAGAAAAAGTGCCACGAGATGTTGATCTTCAGGGCGGTGTCGGCGTCTTTGGCGATCGCGTCCTGGTAGCCGGCCAGATTCATCAGCCGGTGGTAGTCCTCCAGGACCGTTCTGGGACTCGTACGGACTACGGCAACTTTGGCTCTCATCGATTCCTCACATCTTAGCATGGAACACGTGCAACCGCACGAATTCAGGTCGTGTTCTCGGCGGGCCTCTTGACCAGCCTCGCCACGTAATGGGCGCTGCCCCTTCGCAGGCGCGACTCCTCCAGATATCGTTCGAAACCCGCCAGTGGCTTGAGCAGCACCGCCGGAATGAAGTCCGGCAGGAACGTGAAATAGAGCTTCTCCTGCATCCAGTCGGCGTCGGCCAGACGGGGGAGCCGGTCGGGGCGAATCCACCGTTCGTTGCCCTCGTCGATCCCGCGAATCAGCGGGAACACATATCCGAGATAGAAACGGAACAGGGGGTTCATCGTGTTGATCTCCTGGAGGAAGAACACGCCGCCGGGCTTGAGAACCCTCACGATCTCTTCGAGAACCTGCAACTGCTCTTGTAGATCTACGACGTGATGGAGCACATTGATCGCGTAGGCGAAATCGAAATGGTTGTCGTCGAACGGCAGCTTCGACGCATCGGAGGCCACGAAGCGACACTCGCTGTTCTGCTCCTGTGCATATCGCTGTGCCATCCGGATCTGGGCCGGCGAGCGATCGACGCCGACCATCCGGTAGCCCAATCTGGCCATCTCGCAGGCGTACCACCCATGCCCGCAACCGATGTCGAGCCCCCGCGCGCCATCCTTCGGGCCGAGCGATTGCAGCGTCTCCTGCATATACCGGACCTTGCGCATCAGCAGACGCTGACGCACGTGCTCGGGAATGCGATGCTCATAGGTCTCGGCGATCTGCTCGAAATGGTCCTGCGACCTCTGGCGGTGCAGTCGGCCGAGCAGATTCTTCCACTTCAACAACAAAGTGATCGAGCCGACGGCGACGATGAACCATACCGTGGCGAGCCGGAAGACCACCGTGGAAACGATCGCTGCCGACAAAGGCACCCCTCCGGCGGCCAGCTCGCGAACCAGCAACGAGCCGGCGACGCCGATGCCGACGGGAATACCGGTGAGGCCGCCGACGACCGTGGTGTATCCGAACGTCCCCAGAGCGTCGGCGAGCCGGACCGGCGACTCCATCAGGCCGAGCGTGCCCGACAGAGCTACGCCGACGAGCGACCAGGCCACAATCGAGAAGCCCAGTACGACGGCGACGTTGAACGCGCCCGGCCAGCTTCGGAACCGCTTCGCTTGAAACCGCAGGCGCATCGCAAGAAGAGCGACAATCCACACCACAGCAACAACGATCCCGTACACGTAGAACCGGCCTGCCAGCATGGCGAACAGCGACAAGACCAACACATCGGTCAGACGCTCCAGGAGCCAGACATAGATGATGTCGGTCCGGCGCGAGGGATGCGTCCGCCCCACAAGTGCGACGCGGAGCAACTCGCCCACATAAAACGGCGTCAGGATCGCCGGCAGCGTCACCAGGTAGATCAGCAAACCGTCCTCCGCCTTCAGACGGATGTCAACCGACCGCACGAGAAAGTGCCATCGAACCCAGCGAAGAGAAACGTTGATGATGGTCACGAAGACCGTCAGCCCAAGGCTCGCGACGACGCCGCCGAGGCGATCGAGGACGGCATCGGGACCATCGAGTTTGCCGATCCACCGCGCCGAGACGCCCGCACCGAGGAGCAGAAAGAGGGCCAGAAAGGCGCCGATCCACCTGATGCCCGCCATACGTGATGTTGCCGGTCCCCTGCCCATCAATTGGGACCGCCTTTGGAGCGAAGCGCCTTTTCCAGATTCTGGCGCGCCGTGTCGTAGTCGGGGTGGATCTCCAGGGCGCGACGATAGTGTTCGATGGCCTGATCGACCTTGCCCTGGGCAATGAGAATGTTGGCCAGATTGTTGTGCGCCTGATAGTAGTCGGGCTGCAGTGCGATCGCGCGGCGATACTGCTCGGCCGCCCCCTCGACATCTCCAGCAGCCCTCAGCGTCCGACCCAACAGGTAGTGCACGTTGGGCTGATTCGCATGATGTTCGACGATCCATCGCAGATGGGCGATCGCCTCCTCATGACGGCGCTGCGCCAGCAGCGCCATGGCCAGATTGTACCGGGCCTGCATGTAGTCGGGGCGCCGCTCGACCGCCCTGGCGTAATGCTCAGCCGCACCGGGGTAGTCCCCCTTGCCATAAAGCATATCGGCCAGGCGGCGGTGCCCTTCTTCCGAAGCGGGATCGGCCTCAATCGCAGCGCGGCACTCCCGGATCGCCAGGTCGGGTTTGTCGTCCAGACGATAGCAACTGGCTCTCAGCAAATGCCATTGCGCCCGATTGGGCTCGTGCGGAACCAGGCGAATGCTCGCGACCCCATAGAGCACAGCGAGGACGGCCAGCCAGCCAACCGCCATCGACCATCGGGCCGAGGCAAACAATCGCCCCACGCAATACAAGCCGTAAGCCCCGAACAGAAGAAGGAACGGAATCACGGGAATGCGATAGCGCCCTACGACGAAGAAGGGAAGATAGGAGGCAAAGTAAGCCAGGACGAAGGCAAGGAGCAACATCGACATTTCGAATCGGTGCTCGGCCTCTGACGGCGAGGTCTCGTCCTGCGTCGAAGGGCGTCGCCGCGCCAGAAAGAACTGGAGAAGGCCGAAGATCGCCAGCGACAACGCCAGGGAGAAACCCGGCAGGTAACGCAGGGTGGCGGAATTCGACTTCTCCAGCGCGATCACCTTGTTGCTGCCCACCTCCTGCGGTCCCCAGAACAGGGCCGCTTTGATCGCCACCAGTTCCAACGCCCGCGCCGGATGTGTGCGAATGAACTGCATCGCCTTCTCGACGAAATACGAGGAGACCTCGGAGTGTTTCACCTTCCTGCCGAGTTTCCTCTCCACGCCCTGAGCCATTTTGGGGTAGTCGAAACAGGTCCAATCGTCGCCGGCCCCAAGCTCTTTCAGGTCGGGGATGATCGTGTATCG
>JAAYBA010000104.1 GCA_012719085.1 Planctomycetota bacterium | reverse complement strand
TTGGCATAATAGTAGAGGTCCGGCCCGATGCTGCCGAGGTTCATATACGCCTGATAGAGCCCGTCCTTGTCGTCGAGCATTTTGGCGAATGCCGCCAGCCCCTCCGTGTCACTGTGTTCGAGCCATTGCAGCGCCTTGTGGGCGATCACCATGTGGGCTATGCTTGCCGGCATCCTGTTTTCCTTTGATAGAAACGCCCCCCCTGTCACCTATGATCGGATGTTCGGCCATCGCCTCTGCACTCGAACCGCGCGCAGAAACCCGACGCGGAAACCCGAGGAGTGGATGCCGTGGAAATGAAAAAGGCCCCGCCGTCAGAGCAGGGCCTTCCAGACTCTGGAGTCTTGCGGAAGATCAGCCGGGGATCACGTTGGTCGCGCACGGGCCCTTCTTGCCCTGGCCGACCGTGAACTCAACCTTCTGGCCTTCGTCAAGGGTCGCATAACCCTCGGTCCTGATTTCGGAGTGGTGGACGAACAGATCGTCGCCGCCATCGTCCGGAGTAATGAATCCGTATCCCTTATCCGCGTTGAACCATTTTACCGTGCCTGTACCCACTTGCTCTTCTCCTTAGGTCCACCAGACCTGTAATGCACTTTCCCTCTGATTCTACGCAAGGAGTAAACTTCGAGGGAAGAAAGCATACACCTTCACATGCCTGCCATGCTATCGCCTGGGCCGTCATGCGGCCAGCAAAAATGACGGCAAAAAACAAAAAAAAGCTCGCCGGCATTGCGCGCCCGCCCTCCCTTGGGGCCGGACCACACCTTCGGGCCCAAGAACCCGAGTCTGCCATCCCATCCCAATCCGACGCAGACCAATGTGGTGACACCTGCAAGCCGACCGGTCGCGTTTACGCCCCCCCGCGCACAGATGGGGTTGACGCAGCATTATATAGATGATAGTCTTCCCGGGGCATTAGGAGATGTAACTATGGAACTATCATGGATTAACAAGGTCCGTATCGGCGCCGTCATCGCGCTGGGTGTTGTCGTCATCGGCATTCTGGCCTGGCCGTTGGCTGCCCCTCAAGACCCCATGTCTCCGCTTCGATCCAGCGGCATCGGCTTCGTCGGGACGCTGGGCCTTCTCGCTCTGGCCTTTGTCGTTGGCGCTGTGAGCTTCTTCGTCTCCTGGCCGCATGGCCGGGAGATCGGCATCCTGGCCGTCCCCTTTGGGCTGGCAACGTGGGCCGTTCGATGCGGTCCCATGCAGTCTCTGACCCAATCCCATGCGAGCGCCCAGGCCAGAGAGCAAATCGTTCATTCCCTGCTGTTCGAGCCGGTCTACTGGCTCCTGGTCGTCGCGGCAGGCTTCCTCGGAGTCCTTGTGGCACAGTGCATCGGGGCAAACCGGTCCTCCAAAGGAGGCGTCGCGAAGCTTCAAAGCTGCCTCAAGCCCAACGCCGTGGTTATCGGTCTTCTCGCCCTGCTCGTGGCCACCCTGCTCTCGGCATTCTTCATAGGCGCTTTCGGACAGGATCTGCCCACATCCGCCAAGGCGATGGCCGCTCAGCCGCCGCGGGGCCAGATCGTCTTCGCCGGAATTGGAGCCTTCGCAGCGGCCGGATTTGTTGTCAAGAAGTTCTTCGATCTGAGCTATGCCTGGACCACACTGGCTGGTGTATTTGTAATTCCTTTTGCCACCTTGGCTTACTATCGCTCCGAGATGATCGAGAAATTCGCGGAGACCCAGCCGGGCACGTTCTTTCCGCATGCCGTCTTCGCCGTCTTGCCCGTGCAACTGGTCGCTTTCGGGGCCATCGGCGCCGTCATAGGGTACTGGCTTGCCATGCAATACGACTACTGGAGACAGCACGAAAACGCTGAATAACGGACGCAGGACTCCCTTTTTTTTGATGGACGAGAGCCATCTAACTCCATTTCAATAATATAGTTACGCCGCAGACAGGCAGTAACCACCTCCCTGGGATCAAAGAAAAACGGAATTCTTTGGTTTCGCCCGCTCAATTGACCGACATATAGATGTCCTTACCCCCTGTCGGGAGGATACGGGACGGGCGCATGGTCGCGAGGCCAAGGCCCTTTGAAAACGTAGAGTGTCAACAAGACGAACACAGAAATGCCCCTTTACGTAGGGAATACGGTAAAACCAGCCGGCAAAAGGAGTTAACGATGTTGGTTCTGAGCAGACAACGAGATGAGTCCATCATGATCGGCGATGACGTCGAGATCACAATCGTCGATGTCCGCGGGGACAAGGTCCGTTTGGGCATCAATGCGCCCAAACACATCCCCGTCCATCGCAGGGAGATCTACGACGCGATCCAGAGGGAGAAGGCCGAG
The DNA here is from genome assembly GCA_012719085.1 of Planctomycetota bacterium. Classification (GTDB taxonomy): domain Bacteria; phylum Planctomycetota; class Phycisphaerae; order Sedimentisphaerales; family Anaerobacaceae; genus Anaerobaca. Next base: position 5,442 of record JAAYBA010000104.1, on the reverse strand, counting down.
AAGGCCCAAGGCGGAGCGGAGGTCAAAGACGCCGAGAAGAATGCCTCTCCAAAGGAGTCATAGACACATCGTCACTCCCAGTCCGCTCACCACATCCCTCTTGTCACACTTCACGTCGGTTCCCCACAACCCTCTCGTCCCATAAGAGGGTTCTCTGTCCCGCTGTTGCTAACCGCAATATATGGCGTGGACCGTCCTGCCCCCTTGTCGTTGCCCGGTGGATTGTCTGCACGTCTTCGGCGATGCGCTCCATTCGCCGGCGGCCTTCATCCCGGCTGGAATAGGGTTGCACGAATCCCGCCAGTGAGTATCATCGAGCACTCGAATCGATCCTATTGACCCTCATGATAAAGGATAGTCCGCATGTCACACTGGATGAAGAACACCCTTGGCCTTGCCGCATTGGTCATCGTACTGGGACTTTCCGCATCGCACGCCGGATCGGATCAGGCCCAGCTTCAGCGGGATTACAACGTTAAGCCCGTACTGTTCAACCACGTCCACGTCGAGGACGGCTTCTGGACGCCCCGTCTGGAGACGAGCCGGACAGTCACGATTCCCTACGCCTTCGGCAAATGCGAAGAGACCGGCCGCATCCGAAACTTCGAGAAGGCCGCCGGCCTGCGCGAGGGCAAACACGAAGGGATCTACTTCGACGATTCCGACGTCTACAAAGTCATGGAGGGCGCCGCCTATTCGCTCCAGGTCAATCCCGACACCATGATGCGACTCTACCTTGACAAACTGATCGGCGTGATGGGCAAGGCCCAATGGGAGGACGGCTATCTCTACACGTTCTACTCCCTGCCCGCCCGACAACCGGAGAAACGATGGACGAATATCCAGTCGATGCACGAGCAGTACTGCGTCGGGCACATGTACGAGGCGGCGGTTGCCCACTACCAGGTCACCGGCGATCCGGCCTTCCTGAAAATCGCCACCGACAATGCGGACCTGATCTGCGAGACCTTTGCCCCCGACAAACGCACCGATCCCTCGGGCCACCAGGAGATCGAGATCGCCCTGTGCCGGCTCTATCGGGTCACCGGCGACGAGAAGTATCTTGACCAGGCCAAGTTCTTCCTCGATCAGCGAGGCCGCAAGGGGCACCGGGGACCCGACGGCAACGGTGGACTCTATGGCGAATACGCCCAGGATCATAAGCCCGTAACCGAGCAAACGACCGCGGTCGGCCATTCGGTGCGGGCCGCCTATCTCTATACGGGCATGGCCGACGTCGCCGCCCTGACCGGCAACATGGAGTACATCCGTGCCATTGACGCGATCTGGAGCGACGCCGTGGGAACCAAGCTCTACGTCACCGGCGGCATTGGCGCCAGCGGCGGCAACGAGGGGTTCAGCGAGCCGTACGAATTGCCCAACCAGACCGCCTACTGCGAAACGTGCGCCTCGATCGCCAACATCTACTGGAACCATCGCATGTTCCTGATGCACGATGACGCTCGATACATCGACGTCCTCGAACGGACGCTGTACAACGCCGCCCTCTCGGGCATCTCGATGGACGGAGATCGTTTCTTCTATCCGAACGTGCTGGAATCGATCAGCGGACAGGAGCGGAGTCCGTGGTTCGCCTGCGCGTGTTGTCCGTCGAATGTCGCCCGGTTCATTCCGTCGGTGCCGGGATACGTTTACGCGCACAAAGGCCCTGACGTGTATGTGAATCTGTTCGTCGGCAGCGATGCCACGATACAGACCACCGACAACACCGTGACGCTGACGCAGCAGACCGAATATCCCTGGGAAGGCCAGGTGACGATCCGCGTCGAACCGCAGAAGAGCGAGACGTTCTCGGTCTGCGTGCGCATTCCGGGCTGGGCGCGGAATGAGGCGGTCCCCAGCGATCTGTATCGGTTCACAGACACTATCAAGGATCAGGCGACGGTGCGCGTCAACGGCAAGCGCATCTCGCCGCCGGTCGAGCGAGGGTACGCCCGCATCGAGCGCCGATGGGAGGCAGGGGACACCGTCGAGTTGCGTCTGCCGATGCCGGTCCGCCGGATCGTCGCCCACGAAGCAGTCAAGGCCGCCCAAGGCCGGGTGGCCCTCCAGCGGGGCCCGCTGGTCTACTGCCTTGAAGGCCACGACAACGACGCGCAGGTGTTGAGTCTGGTGATCTCGGATGATGCCAAGTTCAAGACCCGGCGCCGCCGCGATTTGCTCGGCGGAGTCACGGTCATCACCGGCCGGGCCGACGCCGCCAAGCGAACTCTGGACGGAGACGTCGTGCTGACACGCCAGTCCCGCTGGTCGTCGGGATTCACGGCGATTCCCTATTACGCCTGGGCCCATCGGGGACGCAGCCCGATGACGGTCTGGCCCGCCCGCGTGCCTCAGGCGGCCCGCGCCGAGCCGGCCGATACGCTGGCCTACACCAGCAAGACCACGGCGTCCTTCGTCCACAAGTCGCTCGAAGCGGTGACAGACCAGGTCTTGCCGGCCAACTCCGCCGACGCCTCGGGCGGTCAACTGGACTTCTGGCCGCACAAGAACACCACCGAATGGCTCCAATTCGAGTGGGACCGCCGGCATGCGATCTCCCGCGTCAAAGTCTATTGGTTTGACGACAGCGATCACGGCGGCTGCCGTGTGCCACAGTCGTGGCGCGTGTTGAGCCGCGACCGCGCCGGCCGTTTCGAACCGGTTCACGCATCGGGCCCCTATGGCACGGAGAAGGACAGATTCAACGAAGTCGCCTTCGAGACCGTCGAGACCGATGCGATCAGAGTGGAGATCGTTCTGGACGAGAAGTGGTCGGGCGGCGTCCAGGAGGTCATGATCGAGTAGCCCAGCGCATCGGTTTCAGTACCGGTTGTGGTGCACCCTGGCGGTCTTCAATTCCTCAGAAGGCAGGGGTGCACGTTGCTCGGCCGGATAGCCGACGGCGACGATGCATTCGACCCGAATGTGCTCCGGAATGCTCAGGACGTTCCGGATGTGGTGCTCAGCACTGACCCGGCTATCGTACATCCGCTTGCGCACCTGAATCCAACAACTGCCCAGACCCATCGACTGGGCCGCCATCTGCACAAGGATCGAGGCGATGGAGCAGTCCTCGACCCAGACATCGCTCTGCGTATCGTCGCCGCAGATGACAATCCCCAGCGGCGCCCCTTGGAGGAAGGCCGCCCCGTGCGGTTTGCACGCCGCAAGCTTCTCCAGTATCGCACGATCGTCGACGAAGATGAACTCCCCGGGATCGATATTCCGCGAGGACGGCGAGCGTAACACGGCCTCTTTGAGCCGTTCGATCTTCTCCGGCTCGATCGGTCGATCCAGATACCGTCGGATGCTTCGCCGATTCCTGAGCAGGTCGATCATCTGCGTCTCCCCCCGACGACCACCACACACTTAGACGCGTTGTTCGACGGGCACGTATTGCCGTTCCCGCATTCCCGTGTAGACCTGTCGCGGCCGGCCGATCCGGGCCTTCGGGTCACGGACCATCTCCTTCCAGTGGGCAATCCATCCGGGCATTCGGCCGATGGCAAAGAGCACGGTAAACATGTTCGTCGGAAATCCGAGGGCGGTGTAGACCAGCCCGCTGTAGAAGTCGACGTTGGGATAGAGCTTGCGGCTGATGAAATACTCGTCTTTGAGCACCGCTTCCTCCAGCCGCAGGGCGATATCGAGGAGCGGCTGGTGGGCCGCTTCCTCCTCGAGCATCTTCATGCAGATCTTCTTGATGATCTTCGCACGAGGATCGTAGTTCTTGTAGACGCGATGGCCGAACCCGGACAGGCGGAAACTCGAATTCTTGTCCTTGGCCATGTCGATGAACTTCTGAATCTTGCCGCCGTGACGCTCGATCTTCGCGAGCATGTCCATCACGGCCTGGTTGGCCCCGCCGTGCAGCGGACCCCACAGGGCGGAAATGCCCGCGGAGATCGACGCATACAGATTCGCGTGCGCGCTGCCCACCATGCGAACGGTCGACGTCGAGCAGTTCTGCTCGTGATCGGCGTGCAGGATCAGAAGAACGCTCAGTGCTCGAACGTGGTCGCTCCGCAATTCGTAGTTGTGCACGGGCGACCAGAACATCATCCGCAGGAAGTTCTCGCAGTAGTTCAGTTCCTTCTTCGGATAGACGACGGGATGGCCGATGCTCTTCTTGAAGGCGTAGCAGGCGGTCGTGCGAATCTTGCTGATCAGGCGCGTCGCCGCCATGTCGACGTCTTCGCGAATGGACAGTAGATCCACATTCGTATAGAAACTGCTCATCGCATTGACCATCGTGCCGAGGATGTTCATCGGATGGGCATCGCGAGGAAAGAAGTTGTAGAAGTGCCGCATGTCCTCGTGCAACAGCGAGTGCTGGTTGAGCAGTTGGGAGAAATGCCGGCGCTGCTCCAGTGTCGGCAGCCGATTGTGCAACAGCAGGTAGCACACCTCGGTGAACGTGGAATGCTCACAAAGGTCCTCGATGCTGTAACCACGGTATCGAAGGATGCCTTTCTCCCCATCGATGAACGTGATGCCACTGGCGCAACTGCCCGTATTGGCGTATCCCTGGTCCATGGTGATGTACCCGGTCTCCGCCCGCAGCTTCGTGATGTCGATCGCGCGCTCGCCCTCGGTCCCTTCGATGATGTCGAGTTCCAGCTCGTGACCGTCAACGATCAGCTTGGCTTTCTTCTTCTTGGCCATCTACACCTCTTTCGAAAAGACATCCCATCTTGCTCGGCGCCATTGCCACAAAGGGCCTCTGCCCGGACGTGCCGCGGTGGAAACGCCACCGCAGGCCCCGCGGTCAAGCCGTATGGGCGGAATTATAGGTCATCCCACGCGTTCCTGCAATAGCCGCCTTCCTCCTCCCGGCCCCTTGACTGCGTGGCGTCTCGTGCCGTGGCAGCCGTGGCGGACCCGTCACGGGGCGTACGAGTAGAGAAAGATCGCCTTGCCAACGATTTGGCTGCCGGCAAGTACAGTATCCGGTTCCCCGTTCCGATGGACGATAATGTCCCTCCCGTCGGCCTGTGTCCGAACGACGATGCCGACCCGGTAGCCGTGTTCGACGCGAAAGACGACGACATCATCGACATCTGGGTGTCGGCTGAGCTTGTTGACCAGGACTCGGGAACAAGACGGCACGCGGGGCGACGCCGCGTCGTTCGTGACCCGAAAAGCTTGGAACGCCGTCGCCTTGATCGCCAACGCCAGCACCAACGCTGCCGCCAGGGTCAAGGGAAGGCGTCGGGCCTGTTTCTTGAGATACGTCCTGAATCGCCCTCTGGCCTTGGTGATCATGGCTCCCAAGTCTTCGGGGCTTCCAAATTCCTCTCGCACCATAGTCATCACCTCGCTTTCTGAAAGATTCTGTGTGATTCCGGCGTCCCGCAACTCCCCCAGGTGGGCCTGGAGTTCGCTACGGACACGTTTCGCATCCCGAGGGGCCAGGTCGGCAATCTCCATGATCCTGTT
>JAAYBA010000646.1 GCA_012719085.1 Planctomycetota bacterium | reverse complement strand
TCGTCTACCAGTTCCGCGCCTTGGGATCGAGCATCTCCTCGATCACCTGCCTGGGCACCGGCAATTCGTTGATGTTCTTCTTCAGCCAGCCCCGGAAGTCCTCTCGAATCTCCGGCGTCCACCGGCTGTCGATCTGTCCGGGCGTGTAGGTGCCTTCCCGCAGACGCTGATGCCCGAACATGTCGCGCAGAGTGATGGCCTCCGACTCGGTGACGACCTTCTCGGCCAGATGGGCGGGAATGAAGACGATCCCCTCGCGCTTGGCCAACACGACGTCACCGGGACAGGCCACGGCCCGGCCGATCCGGATGGGGACGTTGATCGCGCTGAGCATCACCTCCTTGAGGTAGCTGGGATCGGCGCCCTTGTGCCAGGCGTTGAACCCCTCGACCTGTTCGATGCCTTCCAGATCGCGGACGCCGGCGTCGAAGATCACGCCGTTGCCGCTGTTGGCATAGATCGCGTTGGCGAGGTTGTCGCCGATCAGGGTGCCATCGACGACCTTTCCGAAGCCGTCGGCGACGTACACATCGCCCTTCTGGAGCATATCGATGGGCCACGAGTTGGAGTTGCCCAGGCGGCCCTCGGCGTGTCCGTGGTCCATGATCGCCCTGTTGTAGTCCGTTTGCATCGGCATGTACTGGGCGGTCAGCACGCGTCCGACGATCGCCTCATCGGGCCGCAGGAGCTGCCAGCCCATCGCCGTCTCATAGCAGTTGCGATACCCGGCGTTCGTGACGATGCTCCAGGCCATCGTGATCGGCACGTTTCGCATGCGCTTCAGGAGTTCGTCCGAGACCTTCGGCCGGCCGTCGGCCATGCGCGGCCCGGTCCATTTCGGCGTACATTGCAGTACGCGAAGGGGACACGAGATCGCCGGCGGCTCGATGCCCCCGTCGGCCGCCTGAACGCGGATGTTCCGCCAGCGCACCTTGTAAGGGCCTTCTTCGTTCCCGATGCCGTGCACCTGAAGGCCGATCACGCCGCGAGCGGTCATGCTGTCCCGCAGATCGACGCAGGGGACATCGTTGACCCACGTCCGAATGCGGTCGCCCTGGCACTCGATGCGATACTTGTTCCACTGGCCATCCTTGAACGCCTTGCTCGCAACCGGATCGCTCGTCGTGCTGGCCAGCATGAACCCGCGCCGCGCCTCGTCGTAAATGCTGCCCGAGGAACCGGCCTTCTCGGTAGCGATCTCGATCTGATAGCCGTAGACGCGGTCGGCGGGAATCACGACAGACTGAGGCCTCCCGTCGCGACCGGCGAACACGAAAGCCATCTCCGCCGGAGCGATCTGGCTGCGGACCTGCACGCCCGAATTCAGCCTCGGGTCCACCTTGACCTCGAACTCCAGAACAAAGTCGCCATATTCGCGATCCGTGCAGAGAAATGTGTTCGGGCTGCCCTTGACCGTGGTACCGACGAGTTCATCGCCCTCGACGTGGTACTTGGCGAAACCGCTGTGGACCGACCAGCCAGCCAGCGTCTTGCCATCGAAGAGAGGAACCCACGGGTCCCGATCCTGGCTCCGAGCCACGCCTGAACCCGTCGCCATAAGCACAAGCACAACCACTGGCCAGACGATCCATCCACGATTCATACAGCACTCCTTTCAACTGTGATTGCAGATCGTATTGAACACGAAACCACCGCCCTTGGCAAATGCCTCCAGTCCTTCGAGCAGGTGTCGTGGCACGTCATCGATAGCCCTCCTGCGTGAGCCGGATCACCGCATCGACATTGTCCCGGTCGATGATCGCCGCTCCGGCGTCGATGTCGGACGGCTGGATCTGATAGCGGCAGTAGAGAGCGAGCTGCACGACAGGGTAGAAGCCCTGGATGTACGGCTGCTGATCCACTGTGCAGCGAATCACACCGGCCTTCACCAGGCGCAGGGTCGTGTCGGACAGGTCGAACCCGGCCGAGAAGTATCCTTTGCCCGCGAAGTGCTTCTCCAGAGCCAGACCTGCCGCTTCGGTATCCGACTGGCCCGTGCCCAGGACGAACCGAACGTCGACGTGCTGACGCAGCGCCTCGGCGATGCGTTCAGCGCCCTTGGCCGAATCGTTGCCGGTGACGATCACGGTCCACCGGACGCCCTTGGCTCCGAGCACGTCCTGTAGGCCGCGCAATCGATCCTCCAGCGCCGAGACCCCCTCATCGTGCATCGTCATCAGAACGTGCGTATTCTTCGGGATCTCCGGCAGCAACTCGGAAGCCAGAGACCGCCCTGCTTCGTAGAGCCGCTGGTTGACACTGCTGAGCCTGGCATTCGGCGAGGCGTGGTCGTCCACATTGAAGGCGACAACCGGGACACCGCCATCGATGGCCTCCTGGATGACGTCATCGAACGCCTCCGGGTCGATGATATTGAGGGCGATTCCATGGTAGCCGGCCTTGATGGCCTGGCGCACCATCTCCACCTGGGCCGGGATATCGACACCTTCGGTACCGAGGAAATCGGCCTGCACCCCCATCATTTCTGAAGCATCGCGCATGCCCTTCTTCACCGGCTCGAAGAACTTCGCATCAACTGCACAGGTGATGAACGCCAGCCGCAGCGGCCTGTCTTCCGCGATGCGGCTTGACCGATCCATGCTGCAACCGACAACCATCATCGTCACAATCGAGACTGCAAGGAGCCGCATGACGTCACCTCTCAAGAACCGACGGATTCGCTATCGGAAGACGATGTACAAAACGATCATCGTCAGCGCCAGCAGCGCGCTGAGGAACTTGTAGTTGCCCAGACCCGGCCAGCCTTTTTCGCGCAACGGCTCCAGCGGAGACTTCCAGACCAGGGCCATCCTCGCCTCCGTCGTCTCATCCGGGAAGGCGAGCGAAAGAACGATCATCACCACGCCACAAAGGCAGGCAAGGAGGAAGCTGATCACCATGAAATTCAGAAATGCGAAGCTCGCGTGAGCTTCTTTGAACGCCGCCAGAATCTTGGTGAAGTCCAGAAGGAACACCACGAACCCGACCGCGGAGCCGGCAACCAGCGTGACGAACGACGCCTTGGAAGAGGCCCTCTTCCAGAACACCCCGGCGACGAATACAACGGTGATCGGCGGCGCCAGGTAGCTGATCGCCGCATTGATGCCCTGGAAGACCGTGGGGAAGCGGCCGCAGAGAGGCGACCAGAGCACGGCCAGGACCATCGCCACGAACGTCACGATCCGGCCGATCCGCACGAGTCTGCGTTCCGACGTGCCGGGCGCCCAGCGTTTGTACAGATCGTAGGAGAACAGCGTGGCGGTCGAATTCAATGCGCCCGAGACCGTGCTCATCAGCGCCGCCATCAGTGCCGCCGCAACGACCCCACGCAGACCAACCGGAAGCAACGTGCCGATCATGTGCGAGTACGTCAACGCGGCGTTGGGTTGGCCTTCTGCATTGAGCGGCAACGCCGGGATCGCGCCCTTGCGAACCAGGGCCAGACAGACCAGACCCGGCAGCACGAAAATGAACACGGGCAGGATCTTGATGAAGCCGGCGAACAGAGCGCCGGTCCGCGCGTGGTTCTCATCTCTGGCGCCGAGCACGCGCTGGACGATGGTCTGATCGGTGCACCAGTACCAGATTCCGATGATCGGATAGCCCAGAAAGACCGAATACCAGGGCAGGCCGGAGGCGTCACCGGCCGGACGCAGCACGGTGAACATCGCCGGGTCCACCTGCTCGGTCAGTCCGCTCCAGCCGCCGACCTTGACCAGACTGATCGCCGTCAGGACAACCGCACCGGCCAGCAGGATGATCGTTTGAACCGACTCGGTGAGCACGACCGCCATCAATCCGCCGACCATCGTATACAAACCGGTGATCGCCGCGATCAGGACGATGCTCCACATCTTCGGTATGCCGAAGAGGCCCTCCAGAACGGTCGCCCCGGCGTACAGCGAGAACCCGATGTGGATGAAGATCGCCGAGACGATCGACAGGACGGCGAGCCAATCCCGGCTGGCCCGGCTGTAGCGCCTCTCCAGGAAATCGGGCAGCGTCGCGACGCCCGAGCGAATATAAAACGGCGCAAAGAACAGGGCCAACGCAATCAGCGTGAACGGGGCCATCCACTCGAAATTGCCGTACGCCAGGCCGTTCGTATACCCTTCCTCGGCCAGACTGACTAAGTGCACGGTCGAGATGTTCGTGGCAAACAGGGCCAAGCCGATCACCGGCCAGCGAAGCGTCTTGCCCGCGAGGAAGTACTCATCGGCCTTGTCGTGAGTCCGCCGCCGCAGGCCCGCCCAGCAGCCCAGAGCAAGAATCCCCACAATGTAGGCAACGATGATCGCGGTATCAGGCAGGCCGATCTGCACGCAGCTCTCCTTACAGGTCTTGCGTAGGGCGAGCGTCCCCGCTCGCCTTGTCCCGTTTGACTTCGCTCAGGGCAAGCTGTGCGAGGATGCATGACCTACAACGTCCACAGCCTCATCGCCCATCCCAGGTGGTGCTCTGTCCGCGAGCCAGGTCCAACTCGGCGGTGACCTGTCCATAGCGGAGCCGGCAGGGGCGACCGGCTTGCGAACGGACCGTCGCCGCGACCAGCTTGCCGTCCTTCCACTCGATATCCACCTCGAAGCCGCCTCGCGCGCGGAGCCCAGTGACCTTCCCGATCGGCCAGGCCTTCGGCAACGCGGGCAGCAGTTCGACGCGGTCCGTGTGACTTTGCAGAAGCATCTCAGCGATCCCGGCGGTGGCGCCGAAGTTGCCGTCGATCTGGAACGGCGGATGCGCGTCGAACAGGTTCGGATACACGCCCCCGCCGTCCTGGTAGTCGGTGCCCGTGAACGACACAGGCGTCAGGAGATTGCGAAGCAGGATATAGGCGTGATCGCCGTCGAGCAGGCGAGCCCAGAAGTTGATCTTCCAGGCGCGGCTCCATCCGGTGCCACTGTCGCCACGGGCATTCAGCGAGACCGCCGCCGCTTGAGCCAGTTCCTGCGTAGTGCGCGGGGCGATCTGGCGACCTGGGTGCAAGCCGAACAGGTGCGAGACGTGCCGATGCTGGTTCTTCGGGTCGTCGCGGTCGGTCATCCACTCCTGCAACTGGCCCCATTTGCCGATGCGCGGGCCGAGCAGCTTGTCTCGCAGCTCGGCCAGATGATCGCGAAACTCGCGGTCGATCGCCAGCTCATCGGCTGCCTCGATGGTGTTGGTGAACAGGTCCCAGACGAGCATTTGATCGTAGGTGACGCCCGGCTCCTCGGGGCCGTGCTCCGGCGACCAGCCGTCGGGGGTCACTAATTGGCCATCGGGCAACGCCACGAGCCGGTCTTCCCAGAAGTGGCACACCTCCTTCAGGATCGGATACGCCACTTCGCGAAGATACGTCTTATCCTGTCCGAAGGCATAATGCTCCCAGAGGTGCTGGCAGTACCAGGCGCTTCCCGGCGGATTCCATCGCCAGCTCGAACCGCCGTAGATGTTGTTCTCCGTCTGGACCGTCCAGCCGCGTTCGCACTTGTAGTACTCCTGTGTCGCGCGCTTGCGGACCTCGCGCTGATTGTCGATGTAGTCGATGAAGGGTACGTGGCACTCGGCCAGATTGGTCGGCTCGGCGGGCCAGTAGTTCATCTGGACGTTGATGTTCGAGTGGTAGTCACAGCGCCACGGCGGGTTGTTGCTGTGGTTCCACAGGCCCTGGAGATTGGCCGGCAGGCTGCCCGGCCTCGACGAGGCAATCAGCAGATAGCGGCCGTACTGGAAGAACAGCTCTTCGAGATCGGGGTCGCGATTCCTGTCGCGATGATAAGCGAGGATCCGCTGTTCGGTGGTCGAAGCCAGCGTTTCGTTCGAAGAAGCACCCAGGTCCAGGCGAACACGGTTAAACAGGGCCTGGTAGTCCTCGATATGGGCCTTTCGCATCTCACCATACGCCTTGCCGGCCGCTTTTTCGATGGTGCGGACGAGCCGCTCGTGGGGGTGCGTCCCGCGCCAACCTCGATCCGAACGGTTCACGTAGTTGGTGCCGGCGATCAAAAGGATCGTCAGGCTGTCGGCGTTGGAGAACGCGAGCCTTCCATCGGCCGCCTGCACCTCGGCTCCATCGCAGAGCAGGCGCACCTGTGATTCGTAGGCCAGACCGTTGTCCAATTGCCCGGCAGCCATCAGGGTGTTGCCACGGGCCTGCACTGCAGCGCGGTGGGCGTCGGTCAGGCGAAGCGTCCCGCTGTATCGGCCCGGCCGGCTCGCGGTAAATCGCAGGACGATCACACCATCGGGCCGGCTGCAAAATGCCTCGCGCTCATAGACCACATCGCCCTTGCGATAGCGGACGCGGTGCGTCGCTGTGGTCAGGTCCAGTTCCCGGCGGTAATCGAGCGGAGCTGCGTCGTCGCCTGCGGTCAGTTCGAGCGTCAGCTCGCCAAAGTTCTGGTACGCGCCGGTGTCTTTCTCGTCGCCGGTCCAAAGGCTGTCCTCGTTGAACTGGATACGGACCGTGTCGGCGCCTCCGAACAGCATCGCACCGAGCGAGCCGTTGCCGATGGGCAGGGCCTCGGTCATCCAATCGGTCGCCGGCTTGTCGTAGCGCAGCACACGGTCGGCCCCCGAGCCAGTCGAATCGGCTTTAGCCCATGTTTTCTCCTGGCCGCCCACAAGACCGGCCAGCGCGTAGACCAAACCCGCCTGCCAGTTGATCGCGATCTCGTTCGTGCGGTAGTCGTCCTGCTCGTCACGCCAGCCGGTGGCGGAGTG
>JAAYBA010000103.1 GCA_012719085.1 Planctomycetota bacterium | reverse complement strand
TTAGAATGGCGGGGATGATGGATAGAGCGGTTTATCGGATTATCGATGCGAATTTCAATCGGGCCCGCGAGGCGTTGCGGGTGATGGAGGAGTACTGCCGGTTCGCGGTCAACAACGGGTCGCTGAGCGGGCGGGCCAAGCAACTGCGGCACGAGCTGTGTGCGGCGATCGGGCACCTGGAGCAGGGCAAGCTGCTGGCCGGCCGGGACACGCTGGGCGACGTCGGCGTCGGGCAGCGGGTCGAGAACCAGCTCGAACGCGCCACGGCGGCCGAGGCGTTCACCGCCGGGGCCCGCCGGCTCACCGAGGCGCTGCGGGCGCTGGCGGAGATGGTGCAGGCCGAGAACAAGCCGATCGCGGCGGCCATCGAGCGGCTCCGTTACCAGGCGTACACGCTGGAGAAGGACGTGGTGCTGTTCGCGCAGCCGGTGGAGAAGTTCAATCGCGTGCGGCTGTACGCGATCGTCACGAGCAACCTGCCGGCTGAAATCCTCTCGCTGGCCAGCCGCTGCGCCGCCGGCGGGGCCGACGCCATCCAGTTGCGGGCCAAGGGCATGCCCGACGAGCGGCTGTTCGCGGTGGCCGTCGAATTCGTGGACATCTGCCGCGACCTGGGGGCTCTGAGCATCATCAACGACCGCATCGACATCGCCGCCGCCGCGGGCGCCGACGGCGTGCACCTGGGCCAGGACGATCTGCCGGTCGAGCAGGCCCGCCGGCTGCAACTGAGTCCGTTGATCGTCGGCAAGAGCACGCACAACGACAGCGAACTGGAACGAGCTGTCGGGGCGATGCCGAGCTATGTGAGCCTCGGTCCGGCGTTTGCGACGGCGACGAAGCCGAAGACCGAGGTCGCCGGGCCGGACTACATCCGCCATGGGCTGGAGCGGCTGGCCCGGACGGGTGTCAGTCACGTCGCGATCGGCGGTATCACACACGAGAACGTCGAGCTTCTGCTGCGGGCGGGTGTGCAGCGCGTGGCCGTCTGCGCCGCCGTCACCGAGGCGCCCAGCCCGGCCGATGCGTGCCGCAGGATCAAGGACAAGATGGCGGAGTTTCTTTCGGGATAGGTGGTGACATCGAAGGTGAGGTGAGCGAATGATGACAGTAAAATCGATACGATGTTTCGTCGCGGCGGCCCTTTGCCTTGGCGGCCTGGCCGCGGTCGGCCATGCCGAGGATCTCTGGGCGCTGGCCAACCGGAACAAGGACGTGCTGCGGATCACCACGCTCTTCACGGCGCAGGACGTGCGCGACCGGCTCTCAACGGACGAAGGGCTCGACAGCGCGATGGACTGGTGCCGCAAAACGGGTGTGACGCATGCGTTCATCGAGTCGTTTCGCGACGGCTACACCGCCGAGCGCAAGGCCCTCGAACGCGCGCGGGACCGGTTTGCCGAGGCTGGCTTCGATGTCTCCGGCTGTGTCACGCCGACCGCCTTCGGAAAGACCTCCACGGGCTGGCGCGTCGTTTCGTGCTACACCAGCGCCGAGACACAGCAGCGGATTCAGGAGATCCACGAATATACCGCGTCGATCTTCGACGAGATCATGATCGACGATTTCCTCTTCACCGACTGTCAGTGCGACGAATGCCAGGAAGCGCGCGGCACGCAGTCGTGGGAAGAGTACCGCTGCGACCTGATGGTCCGCGTCAGCCGGGATCGCATCCTCGCCCCCGCCCGCGCCGTCAATTCCAACGTCAAGGTCATCATCAAATACCCTCAGTGGTACGATGCGTTCCACGAGCGCGGTTATGAGGTGGTGCGGCAGACAGCGGACTACGACCGCATCTGGGTGGGGACCGAGACGCGGGACTACGACGACCCGCAATGGGGCGGCAAGGTCCAGTACGAGGCGTACTTCATCATGCGCTGGCTCGGCGAGATCGGCGGGGCCAAGTGCGGCGGCGGCTGGTTCGATCCCTACGGCACGCATGAGGACACCTACGTCGAGCAGGCGCGCCAGACGGTGCTGGCCGACGCAAAGGAAATGCTGCTGTTCTGCTACGGCTCGCTGTTGAGCGGCACCGGCCCGGCCAACGTCGCACGGCTGCGGACCGAGATCCCGGGCCTGTTCGAGCTGGCGTCGCTGGTGCGCGGCAAGCCCCTGCGAGGGATCGCGGCGCCGAAGCCGCCCAACAGCAAGCCGCGAGGCGAAGCGTACGTCTACGACTTCGTCGGTATGCTCGGACTGCCCCTGGTGCCCACCGCGACGATCCGCGACGACGCAAAGGCCGCCTTTCTGCCGGCCCACGCAATGAAGGACCCGCAGCTCTGGCCCAAGCTGCGCACCCTGCTCGAAGCCGGCGCGCCCGTCCTCGTCACCGACGCCCTGGCCGAGCGATTCACGACGAGCCAATCTTACGACAACCTCCACGTCCTGAAAGTCGGCGGCGACCCCAAGAGCCTGCTGCAACTGTCGCGCGCGGAACTGACGCCGATCCGCAACAAGATGCTGACGCCCTTCGGCCTCACGTTCGACGCGCCCAACAAGGTGGCCCTGTACCTGATCGGCGACCGCTGCGTCGTGGTCGAGAATTTCAATGACGAGGCCGTCACCGCGACACTGGCACTCAAGGAGCCCGTCGATGCCAAGGCTGTGCTGGTCCTGCCGGTCGACGCCGATGTGAAATTCTCATACGATGGCGGCCGGATCGCGTTCACCACGATTGCCCCGCGCACCCTCGTGGCACTGACCTACTGAAATGGCTGAACCCGGAACTCCCGAACACAGTACTTCTCAAACATGAACCGCCGGCCTTCGTGCCCGAATCGGGCGGGTCGTGCGGCGATGGACGTGTCCATTTGCAGACGGGAGAAACCATGAACGCAAGGCAGATCTTCTTCTTCGACTCGATGCTGACCCCGAAAATCATCACCTTCGTTTACTGGCTCGGGCTGGTCGGGGTCGTGATCGGCGGCCTCGTCTCCATGTTTGCCGGTTACGGCGGCCTGTCGTTCGGCAAGTTCCTGATGGGACTCGTGGTCATCGTCGGCGGGGCCATCGGAGTCCGGATCTACTGCGAGCTGCTGATCGTCCTGTTCAAGATCCACGAGAACATCCACAAGCTCGCCGAGAAGGCCTGAGACAGGCGACGCCCTGCGTTACGACGCGGGCGTCGGCGTGTAGAACTGCCGGCGGTGACGCTCGGCG
>JAAYBA010000645.1 GCA_012719085.1 Planctomycetota bacterium | reverse complement strand
GGCCAGGTCGGGATTCTCTACACGCCTGAAACGCAGCGGCTGGACCCGGTTTGTCATTCCGACCGGAGCGAAGCGGAGCGGAGGAATCTGGCCGCGAACGGGGTGCATGCATGGTCTATGGCCAGATGCTTCGACTGCGCTGCGCTTCGCTCAGCATGACAAGGCGGGGGGCTGTCTGGGAACACGCGGGGCTGAGGGCCAACCAGGACGGTCTTGTCTCTTGTACGGGCGGTGGGCGCGACAAGAAGTCGGGTGCTGGACTCTGCGAGCATTCGCCCACAAACGCGAAGGGCACCCTTTCGCAGGGTGTGTATGAAAACATCCTGCCACACACGGCTCTCGCCGCGTGAAATGAACCTTGCCCGAAAGCCGCATAGACCCCTTCACGGGCGGTGATCGAAGGTCTTGTTGACGGCTGTGGCGGGGGGGCATAGAATGCCCGGGATTGAGTGCGGGTATTGATGCTATCGGCGACTCGGTGAAAGGAATCGGCAATGGGGATCGACCGCGATCAAGTCTCGGCCTGTCTGGACGAGTGTAAGAAGCATTTCACGACGGAGCTGCTGCCGTTCTGGCTGGATCGGTGCAAGGACGACGCCAACGGCGGGTTCATCACGCATTTCGACAAGGACGGCAAGGACACGGGTGAGGATGAGAAGTCGGCGCTGGCCCAACTGCGGACGGTCTATTCGATGTCGGCGGCGCACCGGGCCGGTTTTGGCGGCGGCCGCTGCGCCGAATACGCCCGGCACGGCGTGGATTTCCTGATCGAGAAGGTCTGGGACAAGCAGCACGGCGGGTTCTACTGGACGACGAACCGCAAGGGCGAGGTGGCCATCGACAAGAAGATCATGTACGGCCTGAGCTTCGGCATGTACGCGATGGCCGAATACACCCTGGCCACCGGCGACCCGCGCGGGCAGGAGTACGCCGAGAAGACGTTCGACCTGGTCAAGAAATACGCGGCCGACACCATGTATGGCGGCTACTTCGAGATGTTCGAGCGCAACTGGGACCTGTGCGGGCCCGGACCGCAGGGGGGCGACCGCAAGACGCTCGACGTGCACATGCACCTGATGGAGGCGTTCACGACGCTGTACGAGTGCACCGGCAAGAGCATCCACCGCCGGACCTTGCTGGAGGATATCGACCTGCTGTTCACGCGAATCCTGCACCCGAAGTACGCCACGGGGATTCCGCAGTTCACCGTGGACTGGAAGGTGGCCCCGCAGATCAAGTTCGACATCGTCTGGGGCTGGGACCGCTTCGCCGAGGGCGGCGCCAAGCCAAACGCCGAGGACAACACGTCGGCCGGGCATAACGTCGAGTTCGCCTGGCTGCTGGCCCACGCCACCGACGTGCTGGGCGGCCATTGGGACCAGTGCAAGGGCGTTATCAAGAAGGCGATGGACCACGGCCGGGACAACGGCATCGATCCCGAGTTCGGCGGCGTCTATACCGAAGGGCCCCATGCGGGTGGCGTCTACGACATGGAAAAGGAGTTCTGGCAGCAGGCCGAGGTGATGATCGGCATGCTCGAAGGCTGTCTGCGATTCGGCCCGGCGGAGTACTGGCCGAGCTACCTGAACGTTCACCGCTTCGTGTTCGATAAGATGATCCATCATCCCGTCGGCGAATGGTGGCCGCTGACGACGCGCGAAGGCCAGCCGATCTGGACGCACATGAGCCACTCGTGGAAGGTCAACTACCACACGATCCGCTGCATGATCGAGTGCATCAGGCGGCTGGAGAAGTTGCAGGCGAGCCTCTGAGCGGACGACGCGATGGAATACGCAGGCCGATACAAGACGTTCGATTCGAGCCGGATCGCGACCTATCCGCTCGAAGGCCGCAGCAACAAGGTCACGCTCGACGATCTGATCTTCCCGGGCGGACTGGACGCATTGAACCTCGACGTGCCCGAACAGACGGCGCGTGACATCCAGACGGTGGCGGAGGCGATCGTTGCGGCCCGCCGGGCGAAGAAGCCGGTCATTCTTTTCACCGGCGCGCACCTGATCAAGAACGGGCTGGGTCCACTGCTGGCCGACCTCGTCGAGCGGCGTTTCGTCACGCTGGTGGCGGGCAACGCGGCGACGACGATCCACGATTTCGAGCTGGCCTTGATCGGACAGACCAGCGAGAACGTTCCGGCTGCCCTGGGGCAGGGGCAGTTCGGCATGGCCTACGAGTTCGCCTACATCAACACAGCGCTGAGTGTGGGTAACCAGCAGAAGCTGGGCTACGGCGAGACGCTCGGCCGGATGATCTGCGACGAAGCGTTCGGCAAGCAGATTCTCGTGCTGGCGGCGACGGAGGGCTCTCCCCGAACGTTCGCCCACCCCGAGACGAGCGTCCTGGCGGCGTGCTACCGGCACGAGGTTCCCTTCACGGTGCACGTGGGGATCGGGACCGACGTGATCGACCAGCACCCGAGCTTTGACGGACAGGCCAAGGGCGGTTGTTCCGGCCGCGATTTCCTGATCTATACCCACGAGGTGACGAAGCTGACCGAAGGCGGCGTCGTGCTCAACATCGGCAGCGCCGTCACCGGGCCGGAGGTGTTGCTCAAGGCCGTCTCGATGGCCGCCAACGCGGGCGCTGTACCGCGTGACATCCTGACCGCCGATTTCGACCTGCGCCGGCACGACCCAAAGCAGATGGCCGACGAAAGGGCGCAGGGCTACTATTTCCGGGACCAGAAGAGCGTGGTGACGCGGATTCCCCAGGCCTTCGGCGGTCGAGGCTTCTACGTGCAGGGCGACCAGCGGGCGACATTTCCGCTGTTGTATCAGGCGATTCTCCAGGGACTCTGAGAGGGGCAGGATGGACGAGCAACGCATCCGTGAGATTCTGGGCCGTATCAAGAACGTCAGCGTCGCCGTCTACGGCGATTTCTGCCTCGACGCCTACTGGATTCTCGATCCGAACGGGTCGGAGGTCTCGGTCGAGACCGGGCTCCAGGCCCGCGCGGTGGCCCGGCATTACTATTCGCTCGGCGGCGCCTCGAACGTTGTGGCCAACCTCGCGGCGCTGGAGCCGAAGGCCATTCAGGTTATTGGAGCCGTCGGCGGCGACCTCTACGGCCGCGAGTTGCGGCGGCAGTTGGACGACTTGGGCGTC
>JAAYBA010000102.1 GCA_012719085.1 Planctomycetota bacterium | reverse complement strand
GAGGTCATCTGCACGGCTGTTGCCGGGGCCAGGCGGCAGCTCTGGCTGGCGACAGCCGACCTGAAGGACCTGTACGTCCACAAGGGCGGGCGGATGGCGCCGTTTGTCGAAGTGCTCTCGGACCTGGCGGCGAAGAAGGTGGAGATTCGGCTGCTCCACGCCAAGGAGCCGGGGCCGCGATTCCGCAGGGACTTCGACCGCTATCCGAACCTGATCGGCGGGCTGGAGCGGATGCTCTGTCCGAGGGTCCACCTCAAGTGCGTTGTGGTCGATGGGCGGTTCGCCTACGTGGGCAGCGCCAATCTGACCGGCGCCGGCCTCGGCGCCAAGAGCCCGCGACGGCGGAACTTCGAGTCGGGGATCGTGACGACCGACGGCGGCATCGTCGCCCATGTGATGGAACAGTTCGACGGGATCTGGCGGGGCAGCCACTGCGCCGAATGCAACAGAAAGGAATTCTGTGACGAACACATCGACATCCTGTCGGCCGGGGGCCGGCCGACCTCCTGAAATCGTGCGTCCGCATCTGAAGTGCTATGCGTATCTCGACATCGAGACGACCGGGCTGAGCTGGGACCGCTGCGATCTGACGGTCGTCGGCGTCGCGCGGGTGCGGGGCGGCGAGGTTCAGGTCGGCCAGCTCGTCGGCGAGGGGATCGACGCCGAAGGTGTGCTCTCGCTTTTGGAGGGGGCCGACGAGGTCTACACGTACAACGGAAGCCGCTTCGATCTGCCGTTCATCCAACGCCGGCTGGGCCTGGACGTGAAGCGTTGCCTTCGGCACACCGATCTGATGTACGACTGTTGGCGACAGAATCTCAAGGGGGGCCTCAAGGTGGTGGAGGCCCGGCTGGGCATCGGCCGACGGCTGACGGAGGTGGACGGCTTCATGGCCGTGCGGCTGTGGTGGGACTACGTCAACAACGCCAACACGCAGGCCCTGCATACCCTGCTGGAGTATAACAGGGAGGACGTCGTCAACCTGCACGTCCTGCGGGACAAGCTGGGCGTGGTGTAGATTGCGTATGGCGAACCCGATGCAATCCAACGATGCGGCGCAGGGCCGAATCCGCGTGCTCGTCTACGGCGGCGGCGCCGTGGGTCTGGGCATCGCAAGTTGCCTGCTGCATTCGGGAGGCGACGTCGATCTGGTCGCCCGGCCGCAGACGGTCGCGGCGCTGGAGAGCGAAGGCCTGATCCGGACGGGCCTCTTTGGACGGGTGCATGCCGCCCCCGACAGCTTCCGCTGTTATTCTTCGCTGAGCCAGGCCCGTGGTGACTCGTACGATTACGTCCTGGTCTGCACGAAGTCATTCGATTCGTCGGCGGCCGCACAGGACCTGGCCTCGCACCGCGACGCAATCGGTCGGGCGCATCTGGTGCTTTTTCAGAACGGCTGGGGCAACGCGGAGGCCTTTGCCGTGCATTTCGACACTCGGCATGTGTTCAACGCGCGGGTGATTACGGGGTTCCGCCGGTCCCGGCCCAACGAGGTCGAGGTCACCGTCCACGCCGACAGCATTCATATTGGAAGCCTCTTCAGCGTTCATGCCGCGCCGGTCGAGCGTCTGTGCCGGGCCATCGACGCGGGCGGCATTCCGTGCGATACGACCGATGCGATCGAGAAGGACCTCTGGGCCAAAATGCTGTACAACTGCGCCCTCAATCCGCTCGGAGCGATTCTCCACGTACCGTATGGCGTGCTCGCCGAGCACACGGTGACGCGGGATTTGATAGATCGGATCGTGTGTGAGGTCTTCGAGGCGATGACCGCCGGCGGATATGCGACGCATTGGGCGCGGGCGGAGGAGTTCCTGGCGGTGTTCTACGACCGGCTGGTGCCCGACACGGCCGCGCACGAGTCGTCGATGCTCCAGGACATCACGGCGGGCAAGCGCACCGAGATTGACGCGATGAACGGCGCGGTCATCCGCCTGGGTGCCGAACACGACGTCGAGACCCCGTACAATCATTCCGTCTATCGTTTGATCAAGTTTCTGGAGGATGCTTCCGACGCGTCACGTCCGAAGTTGTGACGTTGGCAGTGTACTGCGACGCGAGAGGGCGTATAATGGCGGCAGAAGCATGGTTGTGGAACGCAGTGAAATGCACGGCGCGCGGGGCGGATCGGTCCGGCGTCGGCGAGAACGAGGCCGATGGCAGGCAAGAGAATCGACGAACATACACTGAGGGTGCTTGAATTCGAGGACGTGAAGACTCTCGTGGCCTCGTATGCCGCCAGCGACCTGGGGCGAGACGCGGCGGGGAAGCTGTATCCGTCGGTTGATGTACGATGGACCCGGGTGCGCATCGGCGAGACGTCGGAGTTGCGTGCGGTGCTGGACCGGGGCGAGCGCGTTCCGATGGCGGGGCTTCGCGATATCCGGACGATGTTCAAGCAGTTCGGCAAGAAAGAGACGGTCTTCGAGCCGGAGCAACTGCTGGAGATCGCCGACACGCTGGCGGCCAGCGGCCGGCTGCGTATCTTCCTGACCAATCTGGAGGCCTCGCAGGGTCGGCATCTGTGCGAGATGGGCAACAAACTCGGCGATTTTACCGCCCTGGTCGAGGAAATCAGCAGGTGTGTCGGCGGCGACAAGCGCGTGCGCGACAGCGCGTCGGACAGGCTCAAGGAGATTCGACGGACGATTGGGCTGCTCAGCGAGCGGATTCACGAGAAATTCGCGGGCATCGTCGCATCGGCCCAGTTGCGCAGGGCCCTCGAAAACGATAAATTTCTCATGCGGCACGGCCGGCCCGTCGTCGCGATCAAGGCCAACTATCGCCACGCTCTGCGCGGCACCGTGCTTGACCGCTCCAATACAGGGGCGACGCTGTATGTCGAGCCGGACGAGCTGGTCGAGATGAGCAACGAGCTGGAGGACGCGCTCTTCGAGGAGAAGAAGGAGGTCGGCCGCATCCTGTGGCACCTGACCCGGCTTGTTCTGGACGAGCAGGAGGCAATCCTCGACAGCGTGCGAACGCTGGCGCTGGTGGATCTGACTTACGCCAAGGCACGGTTCAGTGTTGCGTACGATATGGCGGCGCCTGAGATTCGCTCCGATGGGGCGCTGCATCTGCGGCAGGCCCGTCACCCGCTGCTGCTCCAGTGGGCGGCCCGGCAGAAGGGGGTCGAGGTCAGGGAGTTGACCGACGAGGTCGTGCCGATCGACGTTCGACTGGGCGACGATTTCGATCTGTTGCTGGTGACCGGTCCGAATACCGGCGGAAAGACGGTGGTGCTCAAGACCATTGGTCTTCTGGCGGTGATGGCGCAGAGCGGCATGCACATTCCGGCCCGCGCTGGTTCGAGTCTGTCCGTCTTCCGGCAGGTCTACGCCGACATCGGTGACGAGCAGAGCATCCAGCAGAGCCTGAGCACCTTCTCGGCCCACATGCGTCAGGTCGTCAATATCCTCACCGAGACCAAAGACGGTACGCTGGTGCTGCTGGACGAGCTGGGCGCGGGCACCGACCCGATCGAAGGGGCGATCCTGGCCACGTCGATTCTCGACGGCCTGATGACGCGGGGCGGCAAGGTGGTGGCAACCTCGCATCTGGGCCAGCTCAAGACCTTCGCCTATACGACGGCCCGCGCCGAGAACGCCTCGGTGCAGTTCGACACGGAGACGCTGCGTCCGACGTTCCACCTGCTGATCGGCACGCCGGGAAGCAGCAATGCGCTGGTCATCGCACAGCGTCTGGGGATGCCGAGAGCGGTGCTCGACCGGGCAGAGACGCTGCTCGCCCAGGAATCCGACGGCAGCTCGGAGCTGATCAACCAGGTCCAGGCGACTCGGGAGGACGCCGAGCGCAAACGGACGGAAGCGCAGGGCGTGCTCGACGAGACGCAGGAGGTCCGCCGGCGCGTCCGCGAGAGGCTCGGCCGGGTCCGCGAGCAGGAGCGACGACTTCGCCAGCAGGCGGACCACGAGATCGAGCGTTCCATGCGGGCGGTGCGCGAGCTGGTCGGTCGCTTCGCCGGCGAGATGCAGAACGCGCCGCAGACCTGGAGCGGCAAGGCTTCGGAACTGACGACGCGAATACTGGAGTTGGCGGCCGAAACGCCGCTGGCCGTTCGGCAGGCCCAGTTCATCGAGACGCTCCGGCGGGGCGACAGCGTCTACGTTCTGCCGTTTCGGCGCGAGGGGGTCGTCGATCGCATCCACCGCAACCGCAAGACCCTCGT
>JAAYBA010000644.1 GCA_012719085.1 Planctomycetota bacterium | reverse complement strand
TGTCCCGTGACGTATAGCTACTCTCGCCGGACGGTGCGGGGCCTGCTGCAGGGATTCACAGTGCAGAAGACATTTGTCGACCACATCTTTGCCTACCGCATTCCCGAGTACAAACGCCACGAGTACCACAAGGTGTGGTACTTCCGTCTTCTTCCCAACCCGGTGTTCCGTCGATTGGAGAGAAGCCTCGGCTGGCATCTGTGCGTGGAGGCGACCGCGAATGGCGCGGCAGGCCCGTCGAATGGGGGGGCTGTCTGATGACATGCGATACCCGATTCGTACACGGCGACGGCGATGCCCTGGATGCCATGATTCTGGCGGGGGGCAAGGGCACGCGGCTTCGCAGCGTGGTTGATGACCGGCCCAAACCCATGGCACAGGTGGCCGGACGCCCATTCGTGGAATGGTTGCTTGCAATGCTGTACGATCAGGGGACCCGACGCGTGGTTCTATGTACCGGCCATCTCGCCGATCACGTGGAGGCTTATTTCGGTGATGGACGCCGCTGGAACATGGAGCTGTGCTACTCTCGCGATCCGTTTCCTCTCGGCACGGGGGGAGCGGTACGCCGGGGTCTCGACCATGTGCGCGGCGACCGTTTCCTGGTTCTCAACGGTGATTCCTACTGTCGGTTCGATCGAGGCGCTCTGTTGCGAACGCATATGCGCACCGGCGCCGCGGCCACGCTCTGGCTGGTCGGAGCGGATGACTGCCGGCGATATGGATCGGTGCGCATCGGTCCGGAGGGCGCCGTGGAGTCTTTTGCGGAGAAGTCATCGGACTTCGGGACCGGGCTGGTCAACGCCGGGATCTATCTGATCGAACGCCGGGCGGCCGAAACGATTCCAACCGGACGCGCGGTGTCTCTGGAAAACGATGTCTTCCCGGCCCTGATCGGACGAGGGCTCTTCGCAGTGGTCGGCGAGAGTCCCTTCACGGATATCGGGACACCCGAATCGTACGCGGATGCCGAGGAATTCATTGCGGCGGAGGGCCGGAGATGGTGAGCGATCGCAAGAAACGAGCATTGATCACGGGCGTGACCGGCATGGTCGGTTCGCACCTGACGGATTTCCTGCTGGAGAACACGGACTGGGATATCTACGGCATGTGCCGCTGGCGCAGTCCGCTCGACAACGTCGAACATCTGCTGGACCGGGCCAATCGGGGGGATCGCCTCGTGTTTCTGGATGGGGACCTTTGCGACTACATCTCGCTGCAGGGGGCAGTCGAGAAGAGCCGGCCGGACTATGTGTTTCACCTGGCCGCCCAGAGCTATCCGACGACCAGCTTCACCTCTCCCGTCGCCACGCTGGATACGAACATCCTGGGCACGACACGCCTTCTCGAAGCGATCCGTCATTGTCGTGACATCGACCCGGTGATCCATGTGTGCGCCTCCTCCGAGGTCTTCGGGCGGGTCAGCCGGGAAAAGCTTCCCATCGGCGAGGAATGTGCCTTCCATCCGGCTTCGCCCTATGCGATTTCGAAGGCCGGGACCGATCTAGTGGGGCGCTTCTACGCCGAGGCCTACGGGATGAAGGTGATGACCACGCGAATGTTCACGCATACGGGACCGCGACGCGGGGATGTGTTTGCCGAATCGTCCTTCGCCAAGCAGATCGTCATGATCGAACAGGGGCAGATCCCGCCGGTGGTCAAAACGGGCAACCTTCAGTCCTTGCGAACCTGGTCGGACGTGCGCGACGCCGTCAGGGCGTATTACCTGCTGGTCACCGTCGATCCCATCCCCGGTGCGTACTACAACATCGGGGGCACCTATCACTGTACCGTCGGAGAGATGCTCAGACACCTGATCTCGCTCTCGACGCGGCGGGACATTCAGGTGGAGACGGACGCGGCTCGACTGAGGCCCCTGGATGCCGATCTGCAGGTGCCGGACACGACGAAATTTCGACAACATACCGGCTGGGAGCCGGAGATTCCTTTCGAGAAAACCATGTACGATCTTCTGGATTACTGGCGTCAGCGGCTGGACCGCGGCGTCCGATGTTTGGCGCGATGAGGCGATACCAATGAAGACCGATCAATATGATGCCATTGTCCTTTCGAGCACCGATGAGAAGAGTGCCCAGGCCATGCTGCTGGAGCACCTGAAGACGACTCCGCTGCCGGATGACGAGCTTCTGGCGAATCTCGGGTTGTTTCTGACCTCGAAGAATCTCTCCCGGTTGCTGTTCTTCTATGAGATCTATCAGAAGATCGTTCGCACCCACGGCATCATCGTCGAGTTCGGCGTGCGCTGGGGCCAGACCCTGTCGCTGCTGTCTGCCTTGCGGGGGATTCTGGAGCCGTTCAATCGTCATCGCAAGATCGTCGGCTTCGACACCTTCGAGGGGTTCGTGGGGATGAGCGAGAAGGACGGACAGGCATGCCGATGTCGTGACGGTTCGTTTTCCGTCTCGAATCGATACGAGGAGCGGCTGGCGGAAATACTGACCCTTCAGGAACAACTCAATCCGATGAGTCACATCCGGCGGTTCGAACTGGTCAAGGGAGACGCCGCCGTGACTGTGCCTCACTACTTCGACCGTCACCCGGAGACTATCGTGTCCCTGGCGATCTTCGATTTCGATATCTATGCTCCGACCCGGGCGGCCCTGGAGGCGTTGAAGCCGCATCTGGCCAAGGGCAGCGTGCTGGTCTTCGATGAACTGTGCGACGACATCTTTCCCGGTGAGACGATTGCCGTCCGGGAGGTGTTTGGTCTGAACGGCCTTCGATTCGAGCGGTATCCGATGACGTCCCGGATTTCCTATGCAGTGATGGAATAACCTATGATTCAACAATACGATAGCCATGTCATGGACACGGAACGATATGAAGCCCTCTCCAAGCGGATCCGGCTCAGGGCCCTGGAGATGGCGTTGCATGCGGGCGCCGGTCATCTCGGGGGTTCGTTCTCGTGCGCCGATATTCTGGTGGCTCTGTACTACGGTGGTCTTCTGCAGCACGACCCGGCCGACCCGACCTGGGCCGACCGCGACCGCCTGATCCTCAGCAAGGGCCACGCCAACAACACGTTGTATGTGATCCTGGCTGACCGGGGTTACTTCCCGCCACAGGAACTCGATCGCTTCTGCCAGCCGGGCAGCTTTCTGGGCAACCACTGCGACAAGATGGTTCCGGGAGTGGAGACCATTTCCGGCTCGCTCGGCCATGGCCTCGGTACGGCGGCGGGTCTGGCCTGGGGGGCCAGGCTGTCGGGCCGTGACTACCGCGTGTTCTGCATCCTGGGCGACGGGGAGTCTCAAGAGGGATCGATCTGGGAAGCGGCGATGTTCGCTCCGCAACGCCGATTGGGCAATCTGGTGGCCATTCTCGACCGCAACCGGCTCGGCTCGGAGGATTTCACGGAGGATACTGCCGGCCTGGACCCGGTCGAGGACAAATGGGCTGCTTTCGGTTGGGACGTTCGCTCCATCAACGGGCATGACTTCCGCGACATCTTCACCGCCCTGGGAGATGTTCATTCGCGCGATCGGCAACGGCCGCTGATGATCGTGGCCAACACGGTCAAGGGCCGAGGCATACCCGCGCTGGAGAACACCCCGCGGGCCCATCACACCCTGCCGAAGGGCGAACAGATCGAGATGGCAAGGAGAGTGCTGGTATGACCAGAGCGTACACCGAAGCGCGGGATGCCTGTTTCGAGGAGCTGTTCGAGATCGCCTCGCGTGACAAGGACGTGATCCTGCTGACGGCCGAC
This sequence comes from Planctomycetota bacterium, assembly GCA_012719085.1. Lineage (GTDB taxonomy): Bacteria > Planctomycetota > Phycisphaerae > Sedimentisphaerales > Anaerobacaceae > Anaerobaca. The sequence goes on along the minus strand of JAAYBA010000644.1, from coordinate 11,511 downwards.
ACGGGTGCCTTTGCGTTCCAGCGATTTCGCACCGATTTGCCCGACCAGTTCTTCAACGTGGGCATCGCCGAGCAGAACGCCATGACGGTGGCGGCCGGCCTGGCTCTGAGCGGCAAGCGGGTCTTCGTGTTCGGCATCTCCAACTTCGTGACCCTGCGCTGCTTCGAGCAGATCAAGCTCGATATCTGTTGCATGGACCTGCCCGTGACGATCATCGGGATGGGCACCGGATACGTTTATCCCAAGGACGGTCCGACGCACCACATGACCGACGTTTTGTCTCTCGTTCGGACCCTGCCCGGTCTGACGGTGTGGTCTCCATCGGACTACTCGATCATTGCGGCAGCGATCCGGTCCGCCTATCGGGCAAACGGCCCGACGTACCTGTACATGGACAAGGGGCCGTTCGATGCGACCTATGCGCCGGACGCAGACTTCTCCGATGGGCTGACGGTACTCCGGTCCGGCTGCGACGTGACTTTCGTGGCAACGGGCGTCATGGTGGCACAGGCCATGCGGGCGGCGACCCGTCTGGCCGAACGCGGCATCGAGGCGGGCGTGATCGATCTGTATCGCATCAAACCGCTCAATGTCCCGCTGCTCGAATGCGCGCTGGCCGGCAGCCGGCGGGTGGTGACGATCGAGGAGAACAACATCATCGGCGGTCTGGGAAGTCTGGTGTGTGAAACCGTAGCCGAGGCGGGACTGTCGGCAAGGGTCAAACGTCTCGGCATTCAGGACACCTACCGCTGCGATATCAGTGACCGCGAGGGCATGCGGGCTTTGGACGGACTCGATCTGGATGGCATCGAGCGGATCGTCGGTTGCTGGATGGACGAAGACGCAGGACGTCGAACGGCTCTGCAACCGCTCCAGTCGGTCGGCTCCCGGCGTCCGCAACGGAGACGGCAGACGAGCGAGGTCACTCGATGATCCGGACGCGACTGGGAAAAGATGGTCCGTTTGTATCAGCAATCGGCCTGGGTACATGGGGCCTGGGCGGACGGTTTACCGCCGATGCGCGCCACGACGATCTCTGCGTGGACGCGATCAGGATGGGACTCGATCTGGGCTTGACGTTGATCGATACAGCCGAAGCCTATGGCGCCGGGCACACCGAGCGTCTCGTCGGCCGGGCGATTCGAGGTCGGCGTTCGGACGTGTGTATTGCGACGAAAGTCTCGCCGGAGCACCTGAGGCCTGAAGATGTCGTTCGGGCGGTCGAAGGAAGCCTGGGTCGTCTCGGTATCGATTGCATCGATCTGTATCAGATTCACTGGCCCAATTCATCGGTGCCCATTGAGGAGAGTCTCGGGGCTATGGATCGACTGATCGAGCAGGGCAAGGTTCGATTCATCGGCCTGAGCAACTTCGGTTGCCGAGGCCTGGCAAAAGCGCTGTCCTGCGCGGGACATCCTGTGGTGGCCTTGCAGACCGAATACAACCTGTTCGACCGCACCATAGAGAACGATCTGTTGCCGTTCTGTCGGAAGGCCGGCATGGGCCTGATTGCCTACAGCCCGCTCGATCAGGGTCATTCGCCGACGAGGGGGATGGCCGCTGAGACGCTGGCCGGGATCGCCGAAAAGCACGGGCGGACGGTGGCCCAGGTGATCCTCAACTGGCTGGCCCGCGTCCAGGGCGTCGTGCCGATTCCCAAGGCGGGCAACCCGGCTCACCTGCGGGAGAATGCGGCGGCTCTGGACTTTGCGCTGGATGAAGAGGATGTGGGGGCGGTTGACCGCGCCTTTGCCCCTCGACCGGCCGCCATCCCGGCGTGGAGGGTTCGCGCCGACACGAAGGGGCTGGAGAACTTCGTTCCCGGGCCGGACGACCTGGCCCGTGATATCGTTGCCGGCGAAGCGATCAAGCCGATCCGCGTGGTCCCGGCTCCGGACGACCCGGGCCGATTCGATCTGGTCGAGGGCAAGCTTCGTTACTGGGCCTGGGTCAGAGCGATGGGGACCGAACGGGCGGTGCCCGCTCTCGTCAGGCAGCCGGCATGAGTAGGAGACAATCGTGTTAGACCAAATCGATCAACAGGAGTTGTACGCCAGCGCTGAAGAGATGGATGTCCGGGCGGACTTCCTGCGCCATTTCCGCACTTGTCCCATTCCGGAGGCGGACATTCTGAACAACCTGGGCCTGTTCCTGAACTCCAAGAACCTCTCCCGGATCCTCTTCATGGACCACATCTATCGACAGATCGTGGACGTTATGGGCACGGTCATGGAGTTCGGCACCCGTTGGGGCCAGAACATGTCTCTGTTCGCCGCTCTGCGGGGGATCTACGAGCCCTTCAATCGTCACCGGCGGATCATCGGCTTCGATACCTTCACGGGCTTTCCCGCTCTGACGGAGAAGGACAACACCGGCTGCGATGTGATTCGCCAGGGCGGGCTGGCGACGACCGACCGCTACGAGCAGTACCTCGAACGAGTCATGCAGTTTCAGGAGGCCGACAACCCGCTGTCGCATATCTGCAAATTCGAGGTCCGCAAGGGCGACGCGACGGAGGAGATCGAACGGTACCTGCACGAACATCCGGAGACGATCGTGGCCCTGGCGTTCTTCGATTTCGACATCTACGAGCCGACGAAGAAATGCCTCGAAGCGATCAAGGACCGCCTCGTCAAGGGCAGCGTGCTGGCCTTCGACGAATTGAACGACCCTGATTCGCCGGGTGAGACGACGGCCCTGATGGAGGTCTTCGGGCTGCGCAACGTGCGGCTGAAACGCTTTCGCTACACGTCCCGCGTATCGTACTTTGTGGTGGAATGACGCATGGCAACAACGTTTCAATCTTTGACCGTCGAGGACTTCGCTCGCTTGTTCGGCGTTTCGGTCGCCGAATTCGAGCCGGACTGCCGGCGTGCCGTTGAGCAAGCGGATTTTCGCCATCGGCCTCTCGATCCGGTCGAGCGAGACGAAACGATTGCCGAGGTGCTGCGACGCATCGAATCCGGGAGTCTTGCCATGGCAGGCAGGGGGGGATTCGACCGTTGGGAAGAGGGCTGGAAAGAGAACCTTGAGGGTTTCAAGGAGAGTCGTTTCGATCCGAACGCATTGGTGCCCAGGTACGTTCGACCGAATCAGCCTTTGCGGCTGGAGGGGCACTACGTGCAGTCCCCAAATCCACGCTTCGAGTTGGACGTGTACACGGTGCTGCGGCTGTGGTTGTTCAGCCGGTACGTGGGTGATGTCAATCACGTCTACGAGTTTGCCTGTGGGCCGGGCTACAACCTCCACCTCCTGGCGTCGAAGTACCCCGGCAAGGTTCTGACCGGACTGGACTGGGCGCCGTCGGCGGTGGAACTGGTCAATCTGATCGGTGAGAAGCATGGCATGTCCATCGTTGGCCGGCAGTTTGACATGTTCCGGCCGGATCACGACTTTCGTCTGGCGCCCGGCAGCCTGGCGCTGACCTGCGGTGGATTGGAGCAACTCGGTGAAGACTTTAGGCCCTTCATTGACTATCTGATCGCTCAATCGCCTGGGCGGATCATCCACATCGAACCCATCTACGAACTCTATCGCGAGGAAGACCTTCTCGATTCTCTGGCCATGAGATTTCACCGAGTCCGCAAATACCTGCTCGGTCTTCTGCCTTATCTGCAGGAGTGCGAGAACGCTGGCCGGATCGAAATCGAGCGAATCCACAGGCTGCGTTTCGGCAGCTTGTTTCATGACGGATGGTCGATGATCGTCTATCGTCCGATGAAGACGGGAGGACAATCACATTGATGGAAGAACGCATTCCAAAGCAGTTCGGCGGCCGTGAGGTTCTGGTGACCGGGGGCACGGGGCTCATCGGGCGTCAGGTCGTCAAGCTCCTGTGCGACGCCGGTGCACACGTGAGGATTGTGTCGCTCGATCGCGTCACCGTGGACGAGCGGGCGGAGCATGTCCTGGGCGACCTGACCAGTTTCGACTTCTGCAAGGACGTGACGCGCGGGATGGACTGCGTCTGCCATCTGGCGGGAATCAAGGGTTCGGCTGCCGTTTCAACCGGCATGATCGCCACGCATTTCGTCCCGACCCTGATGATGAACACGAATGTTCTCGAAGCCTGCCGCGTCAATGGGGTGCAGAGGGCGGTCTACACCAGCTCCATCGGCGCCTATGCCAGCACAGAGGTTTTCCGGGAATCCGATTACCGGCTGGACAGCCTGCCGATGGACTTCGCCGGCTGGGCCAAACGCGTCGCCGAGTTGCAGGTCGAGGCCTACCACACGCAGTACGGGCTGGAGAGTTTTGCCGTCGTCAGGCCCAGCAACGTCTATGGGCCGGGCGACAACTTCGATCCGGACAACGCCATGGTCATTCCCTCGCTGATGTGTCGCATCCGTCGGGGCGAGGACCCGCTGGTGGTCTGGGGCGACGGTTCGGCCGTCCGCGATTTCGTATACAGCCGGGACGTGGCGGAGGGCGTGGTTCTGGCCCTTTGTCACGGCACAAAGGGCGGTTTTGTGAATCTCGGGAGTGGGCGGGAATGCACGATTCGTCAGTTGATCGAAACGCTGAATGCGTTCCTCGATTTCCGCTACGAGTTCGACGCGAGGAAGCCCACGGGGTATCCCAAGCGTGTGATGGACATCTCTCTGGCCCGGGAGCGCCTCGGCTACGATCCATCGACCTCGCTGCTGGACGGTCTGCAGGAGACGTGGGCCTGGTACATCGAGCATGAGGACGAGTACAAGAACAAGAAGAACTATTTTCTGCAGACGGCGTGAGTCCGAAGCGTCCGGCGCGCCTTGGCCGCCGGGACGCTGGAGAGATCCATGAGATTGCTGTTCGTCATTGAGAAGATCGATTTTGCGGACCACATCGCGGTCCCTTATCTGTCGGCCGTCGCCAAACGGGCGGGGTGGGCCACGGATCTGTGCGTTCTGGATCAGGCAGATCTGGCCGAGACGATCCATCGCTGTCGCCCCGACGTCGTGGCCTATTCGGCCAATGTGGTGAGCTTCCCGGCCCTGTGCGCTGCGCACAGAAAGGCGCGCCGGCGATTCGAGTTTGCCTCGATCATGGGGGGGCCGCATCCCACGTTCAGCCCGGAGACATTTGCGCAGGCCGGGGTGGACGCCTACTGCATAGGCGAGGGCGAACGGGCGTTCGAGGACTTCCTGGGAAGGGTGAAGACGGGGCAATCGTTCAATGATGTGCCCAATCTCATCACCGCCTGGGGATGCAACGACGTTCGCCTTCTGGTCGATCCTCTCGACGATCTGCCCGTTCCGGATCGCGACATCACGTTGGCCAACACGTTCTTGAAGGACACGCCCAAGAAGACGTTCTATGCAACGCGGGGTTGTCCGTTCAGTTGCAGCTACTGCTGCAACAACTACTACAAGAAGCTGTATCGGGGCAAAGGGCGCATCGTTCGACGGTTCTCGGTGGAAAGAGTCATTGGGGAGATCGAGTCCGTTCAGAGGCGCTACCGTATGGACTTCGTCAAGTTCGGCGACGATCTCTTTGCCATGAAGGCGGATGACTGGCTGGAGGAGTTCACCGATCAGTACACCAGGCGGATCGGCCTGCCGTTCAACTGCTACCTCCGCTTCGACCATGTGGACTCGGATTTGTTGGGGTTGCTCAAACAAGCCGGCTGCTACTCCGTGCATCTCTCGGTGGACAGCACCTCGGAATTTGTACGCGAGACGGTGCTTGGCCGGAGGATGAAGAAGGTCGATATTGCCCGGCAGCTCCGGCTGATCGACAGCTACGGCATTCACACCTGGGTCAATTACATGCTGGCGGCCCCGGATTCAACGCTCCAGGACGATTTGGACTCCATCGCCCTGAATCGAAGAAGCAAGGTTACGTACGCCGCCTATTCGACCACAGTGCCCATGAAAGGCACGGCCCTTTATGACTACAGTGTTGCCCGCGGCCTGATCGATCCGCAGACGCACGTAGGGGACCTGAGCGGTTGCTGCGGCATCTCGACACTGGCATGTTTCACCGATCGGGAAAAGAGGATTCGGTACAACATCTTCCTTCTGGGGGCCGTGGCCGCCAGACTCCCGTTTCCGCTGCACTGGCTGGTGTTGCAGGCGATCAAGTATGTGCCGCCGAACCGGTTGTTCACGAAGATACGGCGGAGCTACTACCGCTATGCGATTGAGAACAAGATCCTCAATCTCCACTGGCGCAGGCCAAAGCTCCCCGGCCATTCCTCTTGGGGCAGTGCCCTGAGACTTCTGTGGCGGAAGCTCTTCCTGCGTAGAAACAATGTGACTGTCTCAGGGGATATATGATCGTCGTCGAAGAAACCAGGCTCAAGGGTGTCAAGCTGATTCGTCCGGAGGTCTTCGAGGACCACCGAGGCGTGTATGTGGAAACCTACAACGAGCAGATGTACCGCGACCGTGGGATTGAGACAGCGTTCGTGCAGGACGACATTTCCGTTTCGGACCGGGGCGTCCTGCGCGGCATCCACGGAGATGCGGAAACCTGGAAGCTGATCAGTTGCCTCTTCGGCAAGTTTTATCTTGTAGTCATCAATTGGGACAAGGGATCGGACCAGTTCGGACACTGGCAGTCCTTTGTCCTGTCCGATCGCAACCGTTATCAGGTGCTGGTTCCGCCGCGATTCGGAAACGGCCATCTGGTGCTCAGCGAGCAGGCGATCTTCCACTACAAGCAAAGCACCTATTACCATCCCGCCGGTCAGTTCACGTTGAAGTGGGACGACCCGCAGTTGGGCATCTGGTGGCCGACGGGCTACCCGGTGCTGTCGCGAAGAGATGAGGCGGGACATTTTGTCGAATAGAGTGATGGCGAGGGATCATGTTTGAAGGAAAGAGCGTGCTTGTGACCGGCGGCGCCGGTTTTGTCGGGGCGAACCTCGTTCGCCGTCTCGCGAACCTGGGGGCACGGGTGCGGGCGACGGTACATGTGAAGGACCCGGTGATCGCAGATGACCGGATCGAATATATCCGATGCGATCTGACGAAGGCCGAGGATTGCGCCCGCGTCTGCGCCGATGTCGACTATGTCTTCCTCTGCGCGGCCGTCACGGCCGGGGCGCACATGATGGAGACCAAGCCGCTGTTTCTGTTGACGCCAAACGTCACGATGAGCGTACTGATGCTGGAGGCGGCCTATGCCGCCGGCGTGAAGAAGGTGCTCTTCATCAGCAGCAGCACCGTCTATCCGGTTACGGACTATCCGGTCAAGGAGACGGACGTGACCGGCCAGTTCTACGAGAAGTACTTCGTGGCCGGCTGGCTGAAACGCTTTTGCGAGGCTGCATGCGAGATGTATGCCACCAAGATCAAGCGCCCCATGACGACCGTTGTGGTCCGACCGGCCAATATCTACGGTCCGTACGATGATTTTGAGTGGGAGACGAGTCACGTACTGCCGGCGCTGATTCGTCGCGTGGTCGAGCGGCATGATCCCATCCAGGTCTGGGGAGACGGCCGAGATATCAAAGACCTGATCTATGTCGAGGATTTCGTGGAAGGCTTGTTGCTGGCGATGGAGAAGATCGATCGCTTCGAGCCGGTCAATCTGGCCACGGGCAGAGAGCACTGCCTTCGGGACGCGCTCGATCTGATTCTCAAACTGGACGGCTATGCGGAGGCCCGCGTCGAATACGATCTCAGCAAACCGACGATGATCCCGAAGCGTCTGATCGATCCCTCCCGAGCGAAACACCTGTTGGGCTTCGAGGCGACCATGCCCTTTGAGACGGGTCTGCGCAGGACGATCGACTGGTACAGGAGCACACTATGATTGTTACTCACACTTCCTCCAAGGCCTCTTCTCGCCCCTATGCAGAATACGGTCCGTCGGCCGGCGCCACCGGCCTTGCCACGCTTCACCCGAACCACAACGCCTGGGCCGACGGCCCCGGCCTGGTGCAAGGGCACCCGATGATCATCACCCGGACCCCCTTCCGGATTTCTTTCTTCGGTGGAGGTTCAGACTACCCCGTCTATTACCGCGAGCACGGGGGCGAGGTCCTGAACACGACCATCAACCATTATTGCTATATCACCTGTCGGTACCTGCCGCCGTTCTTCGACTACAAGTATCGAATTCGCTATTCCAAGAGCGAGATGACGAACACCATCGACGAAATTGAGCATCCATCCGTCCGCGAGTGCCTGCGCTTCTGCGGCATTGAGCACGGGGTCGAAATCGTGCACACCAGCGACATTCCGGCAATGTCAGGAATCGGCTCGAGTTCGTCCTTCACGGTGGGGCTGTTGCAGGCGTTGTATGCGTTGAAAGGCGAGATGGTCACGAAGCGGCGGCTGGCGCTCGACGCGATTCACATCGAGCAGAACATCATCGGCGAGAGCGTCGGCTCCCAGGATCAAACGGCCGCGGCGTTCGGGGGCTTCAACCACATCGAGTTCGGCGGACGGGACGACGGCATCTTCGTCCAGCCGGTGGTCCTGCCGCCGGAGAAGCTCCAGTACTTCCAGGAACACATGCTGCTCTGTTTCACAGGGTTCTCCCGGTATGCATCGGAGATCGCCGGGGAACAGGTGCAAAGCACGCCGCGAAAGCTCCGCGAACTGGGACGGATTCGCGAGATGGTGGGCGAGGCACTGGAAATCCTTCGAGGGCCGGCATACGGCTACGACGCGTTTGGCAGGCTCCTGCACGAGTCCTGGATGCTCAAGAGAGAGTTGACGGAACTCGTCTCGAGCAGCGAAATCGACGAGATTTATCAGACGGCGATCGACGCCGGGGCCCTGGGGGGCAAACTGTGCGGCGCCGGCGGTGGCGGGTTCTTCCTCTTCTTCGTTCCGCCCGAACGGCAGGCGCAGGTCGGGCGAGCGCTCCAGCAGTTCCTCGTAGTGCCGTTTCGATTCGAGACCCTGGCCTCGCACATTGTCTTCTATGCGCATTGATCCTCTGCTGAGAAGGGGGATCCGGATTAACATTGACACGGGGTAATGACGTGATGTCCATCGATCAGAGAACGCCACAGTTTTCCATCTACTCGGTCATCAAGAACGTGGTCGGTCGGAAGGCCATGTTTCGCCGATCCATTGAGAGCGTTCTTCATCAGACGTTCACGGATTTCGAATACGTGATCCAGGACGGTGGATCGACCGATGGAACGGCCGATATCGTGGCCCAATACGCCGACCCGCGCATTCGGTTTCTGTCGGAAGAGGACTCGTGTGGGGAAGAGGGGTTCTTCCGGGCGCTGAAACGCTGTCGTGGACGGTACATCGGCTCGTGCCTGTCCGATGAGGAGTTGTTTCCGGAGGCGCTGGAACGGGCCCGGCAAGTCTTTGACGCCCACCCGCACATCGCCGCGTTCTACGGAAATGTCAGCTACGTTGATGAGAACGGGAACAAGTCGGGGCCACGAGTGCCGCCGCATCCGTTCTCGATCGAGGCGTACGTGTGTCAAACGCTGGTGCCTCCTTTCTGTTCTTCGTTCTTTCGTCGTGAATCCCTCGAACAAGCCGGGCTCCATGAGCACGCCTGGCGCTATGAGATCGGCGAGTTTGAATTCTGGATTCGTCTGGCCGACGTGGGAGCGATCCTCTACCAGCCTTTCAGCATCAGTCACTTCGGCCGGCATTCGCAGTCCCACACACGCTGCGGCGAGATCTATGATGCCATGTTGGCGGCGCGGGAGCGGGTCATGCCGGCCCTGTTTCGTGAGAACGAGATCCTGCGACACAGCAAGGTCACGGTCGAGCAGGCCATCGCCGGCAACTATGCCTGGGCGGCCGACAGCGTGTTCAAGGTCGAAGGGCCGTCCAAGCGATGGGCGCACTTCCTTCGGCAAGCCGAGCGACACGATCCGAGCAGCCAGCGACTGCCGAAGCTCAGGAGCAAGGCGCGTAAGGCTGTCTCGCCCGTCGGACAGGGCTGCGGCCTTCCTGTTCCGCCCTTGTCCACGGCCCACTTCGCCCGCTGGATCGAGACCCTGGCCTCCAGGCAGAACCGCCTGTATCACCGCGATCAGTCCAGCGAGACTCTGGCCGCTCTGGCGTCCCAGGCTCGGGCCTTCGATCCCACGGTGATCGTCGAACTGGGAACGCTGGCCGGGTTGTCGCTGCGAACGTGGATCACGTCCGCTCCTCGGGCGAAGATCCACGCGGTAGACCGCAGTTTCGCCGAGTTGCATGAGACGATGCGCCTCCTTCCCGTCGATCTCTCGCGAGTGACCCTCCTGGAGCAGGACATCCTCGATACCGACTTCACCTCGCTGTGGACGCCGCAGGACAAGGTGATCTTCTTCGTGGATGCCCACGATCTGCCGGGCGTTCCGATTATGGAGCATGTGCTCACCAAGGCGCTGCCCGCCTTGCCCGACGGCAGCCTGGTGATTGTGGATGATGTCTGGTTCAGCCGAGAGCGGCTGACGCGCGACAACGCGAGGGCATTCCTGGACAGCCGCGTGGTTGGCGAAATCGATGAACTGCAATGCTTTGAGGGACATTATGCTCCCTACCACAGAGGCGGTTCGTTTATGGGCTTTGCGGAAGTGATTCCGTTGCTCGACTTTGTGAACCGTCATGGTATCGAGCTGCATTACGACGAGGACGCCAAGCACGTCCATTTCACCTGGAGGAAGGGGTGCCTGGCGCGTTGTTGTCAGCCGGGCGCGCGGCCCGAAGAGTCGGGCGCCGTCTTCCATCATCCTCTGGCCTGTATTCCTGCCTCTGCGTCGCAGGGCGATGCCATGCAGCGTATCTTGCAGTACTACCAGCAGAATCGATTCCCGGAGGCGGCAGAGAGTCTGGTCGATCTGATGAACAAGCATCCAGGCGACTGGGGTTTCGCCTACGGCTTGGCGGTGTGCTTTGCTCGGTGCGGGCAACTCAAGCAGGCCAGAGACATCCTCGGTCGTGTCGTACAGAGTTCCGATCATCCAAATTGTCGGCGGTTGTTTGAAGATCTTGTCGCACGCGTTGGACCCGGCGGGGAGGCACAGACGCCGAGGCCTCAGCCGCAGAATGAGCGGGGCCTGACGATCTTCGCGATGCCGAAGGCCTTCGTCGGGCACGTCGCCGTGATTCAGAAGAACGCGATCCGAAGCTGGGCCCGGCTCGACCCGGCGCCGGAGATCCTCCTGTTTGGCGATGAGCCGGGAATTCGCGAGATGGCCGAAGAGGTTGGCGCCCGCTACGTTCCGCAGATCGATCGCAACGAGTTCGGGACTCCTCTGGTCAACAAACTCTTCGAGGCGGCCGAAGCGCATGCCTCGCACGAGGTCCTGGCCTACGTCAACGCGGATATGATCCTGTTTCAGGACTTCTCCGACGGCGTGCAAAAGGTGCGGATGCAACGGTCACAATTCCTGCTCATCGGCCAGCGATGGGACATCCCCGTTCTGGAGGAGATTGACTTCCGCCAGCCGTGCTGGCAGCGGTCGCTCCAGGAGCAGATGGCCGAGCATGCCATGCTTCACGCCGAGTGCGGCCTCGATTACTTCGTCTTTCCCAAGGGACTGTATCGCGAGATTCCTCCTTTTGCGATCGGACGGACGGCGTGGGACAACTGGCTGGTTATGGCGCCCCACAC
>JAAYBA010000643.1 GCA_012719085.1 Planctomycetota bacterium | reverse complement strand
TGTCGGCATCGGGGATCGGCCTGGGCAGATATTTCTTCGCACCGTCCTCATACGCGAACATCCATACTTCCTTTGCCAGAAGTCGGCCGCTTTCCCGCAGCGCCATGATCGCCTTGGCCACCTCCTCATGGCGTCGGTGTGAGGTGTATTCGCCCCAGAGACCATGGGTCAGGACCAGGTCGTAACGATCCGAAGGCAGCAGGTCGATGATCGCATCTTCCACATCCACCGTACGCAGCGGCGTCTGCTCAGGACCATCATTGAGGTCACCCAGTACGCCTTTGGCGTTGTAGCACTCCATGGCCCGCTGGAACTTTGGTGCCCGATCCGGATCGCTCTTGCGGCACAGCGATGCAACGGTCCAGCAGCTATCGGGGTGCAGCAGTATCGTGCCGCCGGCCCAGAGCGTCTCGTCGTCCGGATGGGCTACGATCACAGCGCAATTGGTGTACTCGTAATTCAGACGGGCTACTCGATCCTGCGTCATCGTCTTGTCCTCCCGCGATATCCAAACCCGACTGGATTCGTCCCTGGAAGCGCCTCAGGCTACGCCGAAACGCCTCCCGGTCTGTATGCCCACAAGCAATGGTAGTGCGTCGAGAACGAAAAGCAAGACGATTGTCGCACCGAGGCACAACCCGTGGAAGCCGGGGTCGAGCGGATCTATGCTTTGACGAGTCGGGCATTCGTCGTCGTCTCGGCGCCGATGGCCTTCAAAAACTTCTCTTCGATGTGCCTTTCGAGCTCCAACCGCTCGGCCTTGCTGGTGTCGGCCAACGGGACCTGACCGCCGGCATAGGTCAGATGCCCCCCGCCGGTGCCCTTGCGGAAGATCATGCGCTTCATCACGTTCTCGGCGACGTTGCTCTCCTCGGAGGTGCGGATCGAGATCAGAAGCTTGTCGTTCCACCGCCCCGTGCACATCGTCCAGGTCGTCTCATCCTCGCGCAGCAGCAGATCGGCGACCTCGGCGATCATATCGGGATTGTCGATCTCGCCCAGTTCTGTGATGATAGCCGGGCCTTGAACGCGGGCGTTCCGCAGCGCGTCCGCCAGCATCTGGTAATACACCCTCGGCACCTTACCCCGCTGGATGACGCTGAGCATGCGCTTGTTGGCAAATGGATAGAGGAACTGGATGGCCTCGACGTCGGCGCGGGCAGCCTCACGGCCAAGGTCCTGGGTATCGGAGCGGATCCCGTAGAGAAGCGCCGTGGCAAGGGGCGTGTCCGGCGTGATGCCCGCCTCGATGAGGTACTCGACGAAGATCGTGGACGTGGAGCCGTAGCCGCTGCGGATATCGGTGAAGGGAACGGCCCGCGTCAGCCGGCGGATGGGATGGTGGTCGACAACGATGTTGGGCAACAATTGCGTGGGCAGAGAGTTGTTTCCCGTGCCCGGCTGGGTGTCCACCGTCGCCAGCAGATCGAACTTGCTGTAGTCGATCTCTCCGCAGTTGCGCAGATTCAGACCGAGATACTTGACAAGGGCCCGGTTCTCCCCCCGCCCGACGGTCCCACCGCAGGCAATGGAGCACTGGAGATTGGCCAGACTGTTGGCCAGTCTGCGCAGGGCGACCGCCGAGGCGATGCAGTCCGGATCGGGGTTGTCCTGGATGATGATGAGCAGATAGGCCTTGCCCGCGAATAGCTCGGTCAATTTCTGAAGCTTCGGACCCGTCTTCTCTGCCGCTCTCATCCACCAGACCTTATCGCCGCCCACAGTTGGCCATTCGCCGAACCGACCCTCCGGCCCGGCCACAAAGCGTGGTATTGTACATCTCGCGGGAGCCTGTGAACAGCCCTGATACGCTATTTGCGCTTGCGTGACGGCCGGAGAAACCGCTCCAGACCGATGTAGCGGAGGTCCTTCCTGGCGGGAAAGACACCCTTCTCCACAAGACCTACTTCCTCGAT
>JAAYBA010000101.1 GCA_012719085.1 Planctomycetota bacterium | reverse complement strand
TCAGCGGAGCATCTGCACGATGCCACGTGCCGGTATCATCAGCCAATCCGGGCGATTATTCAACTCGTAACCCAATTCGTAGACAGCTTTTTCCAGAAGGAAGGTCTCAAGCAGCAGGGCGAAGTCCTCCTTGTCCGGCGGCACGAAGTCGGCATCGGCCACTTCGCGCATGTATGCGTGCAGGAACGTGCCGCTGACGCAGGTGTACCACAGATCGGCCCAGCGTTCGAGATAATCGATGTCGGCGCCCTGGCGGACGGCCCGCAGCAGGATGGCGCCGTGGGCGGCATAGTGGAACGACCGGATCATGCCGGCGACGTCCCGCAGGGCCGACTGCTTGAGCCGGCGCTCCGTCATCGATCGCGCCGGCTCGCCCTCGAAGTCGATGATCGTGAAGTCCTTGCCCGTGTAAAGGACCTGGCCGAGGTGGTAATCGCCATGGGTGCGGATCTTGCGGGCGCGGACTTTCCGCTCGGCGATCCGCCGCAAGCGTCCGAGAATGGTCTTCTTCTCGGCTAGGATACCTCGAATGGCGTCGGCGGTTCGATCCTCAAGCTTCGGAAGGCTTCGCTCCAACTCCGCAAGGACTTTCAACGTCATGCCGCGAATGGACTGATGCAGAGATTTCTGGTAGAGCAGCGAGAACGGTTCGGCCGTCAGGTCGGGACTGCGCGATAGGGACGCCAGTGCGCGGTGCAACTGGGCGGACCGACGTCCGAGGAGCACCGCCATCTCGATATACACCGGTCCGATAAAGTCTCGAATCGGCAGGGGCAGGGTGTCCGGATCGATGTCGAGGATCGACGGTGGAACACAGGGAGACTCCTCGATCTTGTCCTTGAGCGTCTGGGCGTATCCAAAGGAGCGCTCGACATTGTCCAGCGTGTAGGACCAGGCATCGGTCTCATTGGGAACGAATTCAAGCAGCGACGCGATGGTGGCGGCGGCCCCCTGGTTCGACTGCCATTCGATTGCGCCGGCAAACGCCGGGATATTTGCGAAATCCGTGTGTTCCGTCAGGTTGCGCGGCAGTTCGACGTCGGGATTGACCCCTTGTTCGATCCGACGGTACAGCTTGAGGAAGAAGGTGTGGTCGTAGAGGATCGACGTGTTGCTCTGCTCGACCTTCAGGATGCGGGAGACTTCGGGAACGACCCCATCGGCCAGCAGGGAGGAAAACCTACTGCCTCGCCTGGCGACGAGCCGGCCCGATCCCGCCTTGAGGCTGCGCCGTCGGACGATCAGGTCCAGAAGCATCTGCCGAAAGTCCTCGTCATAGATCGCTTCGTAGACGATGCCTTCATCGTCCTTGAGAGCCAGTTGCGCAATGACGGCCTCGGGAGATTCACGCACGATCTTCATCTGGAGATCGTGGCCGGCGAATGCAATCGGCAGCAGATAGTGCTCTCGCGGGGCGCTGGTGTAGGTGACCTCCAGTTGGAGCACATACACCGGTTGATCGTGGACCGGCACTGTGATGCTGTCGGCGATCCGCAGGCGGCGAATGCCCTTGCCCTTGCCCGCAAACCAGCGGGCGCGCCGGAGGTAGGGCATGATGGTGGACATGAGTTGTGCCTCGGCCTTGCTGCCCAGGATGCGGCTCCAGGTCACCTGGCATTGCAGGTGGGGTACCTGGTCCGCCTCCGGAAGGGTCGAGACCACCGGCTCCTTCAGTGCGAACCAGTAGAAGCTGTGCGGGGCCAGCGTCACTGTGTATGGCGCCTCGGCAATGTCCGGGAAGCGATTGTCGCTGAAGACCTCGTGGACGGAGAACCCGGCGTAGTCCGGCATCTGGATCTGCACCGCCTGGCAGTAGCGCGACAGGTTGGCGACGACCAGGATGTTCTCGTCCTCGAACGACCGCAGGAATGTCAGGACCTTGGTGTTGTCGGACGGCAGGAATTCGATGCCGCCTCGGCCGAACGCCTTGAACTGTTTGCGTATGGCCAGGGTCCGGCGCATGAACCACAGCAGCGAGGAGAAGTTGCGGCTCTGGTTCTCGACGTTTACCGTCTCGAAGTGGTATTCCGAGTCGATGATGGCGGGCAGGTACAGCTTCTGCGGATTGGCCTTGGAAAAGCCGGCGTTGCGGTCGGGGCTCCACTGCATCGGTGTGCGCACGCCGTCGCGGTCGCCGAGATAGTAGTTGTCGCCCATGCCGATCTCGTCGCCGTAATAGAGGATCGGTGTGCCGGGCAACGAGAAGAGCAGGCTGTTCATCAACTCGATCCGACGGCGGCTGTTCTCCAGCAGGGGGGCCAGCCGGCGGCGAATCCCCACGTTGATCCGGGCGCGTGGGTCCTGGGCGTAGGCCTTATACATGTAGTCCCGCTCTTCGTCGGTGACCATTTCGAGCGTCAGTTCATCGTGGTTGCGCAGAAACATCCCCCACTGGCAATTGGCGGGGATGTCGAGGCTCTGTTCGAGCATGTCGATGACGGGGAAGCGGTCCTCCATCCGCAGGGCCATGAAGAGCCGGGGCATGATCGGGAAATGGAACGCCATGTGGCATTCGTCGCCGTCGCCGAAATATGCGGCAGCGTCTTCGGGCCACTGGTTCGCCTCGGCCAGCAGCAGGCGGTCGCTGAACTTGCGGTCGAGATGGGCGCGAAGCTCCTTGAGCACGGCATGGGTTTCGGGCAGGTTCTCGCAGTTGGTGTCTTCTCGCTCGACCAGATAGGGCACCGCGTCGAGCCGCATCCCATCGACGCCCATCTGGAACCAGAAGTCCAGCACGCGGAGGATCTCTCTGCGGACGCGGGGATTGTCGTAGTTCAGGTCCGGCTGGTGTTTGTAGAAACGGTGCCAGTAATACGCCTGGGCGACCGGGTCCCACGCCCAGTTGGAGCTCTCGAAGTCGGTGAAAATGATCCGAGCGTCCTTGTATTTCTCGCTTGTGTCGCTCCAGACGTAGAAGTCGCGCCAGGGCGAGCCCGGC
>JAAYBA010000642.1 GCA_012719085.1 Planctomycetota bacterium | reverse complement strand
TCGCGGCCAACTATCTGGCCGGTCCCGATGTCCTGGCCGAGCCGGCCGTTCCGTGCGCGATCCATGTGGTCGGCGACCGGAACAAGGACTGCGTCGTGGATTTCGTCGATGCCGCGATCACCGCGGACCAGTGGCTCGTTCAGTCGCTGCAGGACTAATCGACTGACGTTGGCATCACGGCTGTGTCCGAAGCACAGGACACAGGATCGAATCGAAGGGCCTGTACCCCCCGGGTGCAGGCCCTTTTTGTTCCCTGCGGTCGGCACCCATCACAATATCCCCTCCGGCGGCGTTCTTTTTTCGGGACATTTTGCATGCCGGCGAATATGATATCTCGCTCGGCGGTGCAACAGCCCCCGACGGCTGGCAGACGCCGCACGCCGCAGCACAACCGCACGGGAGCCGGCGACATGGTGATCGTACTGAAACACCGAACCCTGATCGACCTCTTCAACGGATCCATGGCTCGGGTGGCCTCACCCGAGAAGCTCTGCACCGAGATCATCAGCATCGACCGCCGGGAGACGTTGACCTTTGGACAGCTCCAGCGGCGGGCCGAGGCCTTCGCCCGGACTCTGATCCATCGCGAGCGCATCGGTCTCCAGGACCGCGTGGCCCTGGTCTCGAAGAACCGGACCGACTGGGACGTGGCCCTCTGGGGCGCTCTGCTGGCGGGGGCCGTCCCCGTGCTGATCGACCCGGAACGCGGGCCTCAGGGCGTGGTCGCCCATCTGCAAGCCACCGACGCACGTGCTCTGATCCTGGCCGACGACTACGCCACCGGGCCGGACCGCGAGGAACTGACCAGCTTCGCCCGAACCAAAGGGCTCAGAGTGATTCCCATGACCGATCGGGCCCTGGGAGAAGACGAACCCCATGAGCCGCAGGACCTCGTCGCAATCGGTCGGAGGATTGAATCCGACGACACTGCCGTCGTGCTCTGCACCTCCGGCACCACCGGCGATCCGCGCGAGGTCGAGCTGACCCACGCCAACCTGATCGCCAATCTCGAAGGCTCGCTCCGCCGGGTGGACCTGGGCCCGCGCGACGTGCTGGGGCATATCCTGCCGCCCCACCATTCCTTCGGCCTGACCGTCGGCAAGATGCTGCCCCTCCTGGCGGCGGCCACCGGCATCTATACCAACCGCTATCGCGAGGTCGCCGATCTCATTCGCGACCGGCACATCACGATCTTCATCGCCATTCCGGCGCTGTTCACCACGCTGGCCCGCAAGCTCGAAGACGGCCTCGACCGCAAGAAACGCGACAGCGCGATCCTCCGCTTCCTCGACCGGCACTTTCCCCGATACGTGGGCCGGAAGATCCGCCGCAAACAGGGCTGGACCGGCCTGCGGTTCTTTCTCTCGGGCGCAGCCCCGATGCCGCGATGGGTCCTCGATACGCTCTGGCGCCGGGGCTTCCGGATGTACGAGGGCTACGGCACAACGGAGAACTCGCCTGTCTACGGGTTCAACGAGCGACTCGAGAAGCTCGGCTCGGTGGGCAATCCCATCGACACGCTGTCGGTCAAGATCGTGGACGAGAGCAACCAGACGCTGGGCCCTCACCAGAAGGGAGAGATCTGCCTGGGCGGTCCGTGTATCATGAAGGGCTACTATCGCAATCCACAGGCTACCGAAGCGGCGATCCACACCGACGCCGAAGACGTCCGCTGGCTTCACACGGGCGACCTGGGCTACCTCGACGAAGACGGCTATCTGTACATCACCGGCCGCAAGAAGTACCTCATCATTCTGCCCGGCGGCAAGAACGTCAATCCCGAGCGGGTGGAGACGGCCCTGTCGCAGGCGCGCTTCGTCAAAGAGGTGCTCGTCGTGCCCACCCGCCGGACCGACCCGAACGGCGTCATGGAAGAGACGATGCGGGCCCTCGTCCATCCCGCCTGGGAGACGCTCGAAGACCACACCCGTCGGCCCAGACACGAGCTTCTCAGCGAACCGCACACCATCAAGGGACTCGTCTGGGAGAGCATCCGCTGCTGCCAGAGCGAGAACAAGCATCTCTCCGGGTTCGAGAGGATCGCCGCCCACCAACTCGAAATCCACGAGAACGAATTCGTCAAGACCTCAACCGGCAAGATTCGACGCGAACAGTACATCGACCTGGCCCACCTCGAAGCCAAACATATCCCGATCGTCAGCCGCGCCCCGTCGCCGGCCCGCGAGCCCAGCCGGGATCCCACCGCGGTCTGAGGCCGGGAAACGAATTGCACGCCCGACCCCGCAGGGTATAATCGCATCAGTGACGCCGAACCGATTTCCGACCCAAGCGTCGGTCGCAGTCGCTCCGGCTCTGTGGTGTCGTCCAAACGATTGAAAGGAGGACCACGCAATGCCACAAGCACAGAACTCCACCCCGCAGCCTCCCGTTTCCGAAAACATGAGCCGGCGCCGATTCATGGCCGGCGCCGCCGCGGCATCGTTCGTGGTCGTCGCCCCGAGCGCCGTCCGCACGTTCGCGGCCAATTCGAAGATCAACATCGGTCTGATCGGATGCGGCGGACGCGGTACGTGGATCGCCCGGCTCTTCCGCGATCACGGCGGATACAACGTAGTCGCGGCGGCCGATTACTTCGAGGATCGGACCAACCGCTTCGGCGACGAACTCGGCGTGCCGGCGGCCCATCGCTACACCGGGCTCAAGGGCTACCTGAAGCTGCTGGACAAGGTCGATGCCGTGGCGATCATCAGCCCGCCGTATTTCCATCCGGAGCAGGCGGCCGCCGCGGTCGAAGCGGGCAAGCACGTCTATCTCGCCAAGCCGATCGCGGTCGACGTGCCCGGATGCCTGAGCATCGAAGACAGCGGCAAGACCGCCCGCAAGAACAAACGTTGCTTCCTCATCGACTTCCAGACCCGCGCCGATCCGTTCTATATCGAGGCGTTGCGGCGGGTCCACCAGGAGAACGCCCTGGGCAAATTCGCCTTCGGGGAGTGCACCTACCACGCCGGCGATCCGTTTGGCGGCATGTACGACGCCTGGCGTTCGGACCCGGACAACCCCGAAAACCGCATGCGGGCCTGGGGCCTCGACCGGGTGCTATCCGGCGACATCATCACCGAGCAGAACATCCACACGCTCGACGTGATGAACTGGATCATGGACAAGCCGCCGTTGTGGGCCGTCGGCAGCGGCGGACGCAAGTTCCGTCCCGTCGGCACCTGCTACGACACGTTCAGTTTGCTGTTCCAGTATGCCGACGACGTGGCGATCACGTTCAGCTCGCGTCAGTCCAACGGCTACGGCACGCAGCCGGAGGGCATTCGCAACCGCATGTTCGGGACCGAGGGCATTCTCGAAACCGAGTACGGCGGACAGGTCCTCATTCGCGGCGATCACTTCTATCGCGGCGGCAAGTCGCCCGGCATCTACCAGGACGGCGCGGTCGCCAACATCAAAACGTTCTACGACAGCATCACGACCCGGAACTTCGAGAACCCCACCGTCGAGTGCAGCGTCCGCAGCAACCTGATCACCGTGCTCGGCCGCATGGCCGCCTATGAGAAACGCATGGTCACGTGGAACGAACTGATGAGCAACACCGAGAAGCTCGACGCCAATCTCAAAGGCTTGAAAGCATAGATTCAGAAACGCATTGCGCGTGGGGCCGCCCGGCGTCGGCACGCCCCACGCACACCATTCATGGAGGTTTGCGCGTGAACGGACGAACGCTGAGCCGCCGCGAAATGCTCGTCGGCAGCGCCCTGACCCTGGCGGGCCTGTCGCTGACATCATGTGATTCTTCGAACAGGAAGGCGGCCGCTGGAAAGAACGCGGGTGGCTTCAGGCTGGGCGTCTGTGACTGGACAATCGGGCGCACCACCCAACCGGAAGCCTTCGACGTCGCCAAACGAATCGGCCTCGACGGCGTCCAGGTCGATTTTGGGGCAGGGGCACAGGAACTGCCTCTGTTTGACCCCGCCCGGCAACGGAGCATTCTCGAACGAGCCGAACAGAACCAACTCGAAGTGGCCTCGCTGGCGATGGGCACGCTCAACGAGATTCCCTACAAGAGCGATCCCCGCGCCGAGCGATGGGTCGAGCGGGCCATCGAGGTCTGCGGCGCGATGAAGACGGACATCATCCTGCTGGCCTTCTTCGGCAACGGCGATCTGCTCAATGATCCAATCGGCACCGATGTGACGGTCGAGCGCCTCAAGAAGGTGGCCCCGAAGGCCGAGGACGCCGGCGTGACGCTGGCCATCGAGTCGTGGCTCAGCGCCGCCCAGCACATCGAGATCCTCGACCGCGTCGGCTCGCCGGCGGTCAAGGTCTATTACGACCTCGGCAATTCGCGACACAAAGGGTATGACATCTACCAGGAGATCCGCGACCTGGGCAAACGGATCGTCCAGTTCCACGCCAAGGACTACGACGATCTCTATGGCCGCGGCTCGATCGATTTTCCACGCGTGCGAAAGGCCATGGACGCCATCGGCTACCGCGGCTGGTTCGTCATGGAAGGGACAAAGATGCCACTCGGCGTCGAGGAGAGCTGCCGGTACGACGCCGAGTACCTCCGAACGATCTTTCCGCCGAGGGTCTGACCGACCCCGGGCAACCCCTGCAAGGGAGAAAGGTGATTGTGATGATGAGACCATGCAAGACTGTCGCCATCCTGTTGACCGTGTGCCTGGCGTCTGTGGCCGTTGCGACGCCGCTGGACGACTACGTCGCCTGGCCCGATCCGAGCTACGGCTACAGCCTCGTCCGCACGATCGACCACCCGCAGGGCAAGATCTACGTCCTCGACATGACTTCGCAACAATGGCGCAGCGAGCAGGAGGTCAACCGAACCGTCTGGCAGCACTGGCTGACAGTCGCGGTTCCGAACGATGTCGCCTTCGACACCGCGCTGCTCTGGATCACCGGAGGCAGCAACGACCGCCCCGCGCCGATGCAGCCGGATGCCATGCTCGCCGACATCGCACTGCGCAGCCGGTCGGTGGTGGCCGAACTGCGGATGGTGCCCAACCAGCCGCTGGTCTTCCCCGACGACCCGACCAATCAGCGGTATGAGGACGCGATCATCGCCTACACGTTCGACCGATTCCTCAAGACCGAAGACCCCACCTGGCCGCTGCTGCTGCCGATGGTCAAGAGCGCCGTTCGCGCGATGGACACCGTCCAGGACTATCTGGTCGGAGCCACCGACGGCCGGGTGACGATCAAGAGTTTCGTCGTCTCCGGCGGATCGAAACGGGGCTGGACGACCTGGCTGACGGCGGCGGTGGACCCGCGCGTTTGCGCCATTGCCCCGATCGTGATCGACGTGTTGAACATGAACGACCAGATGCGTCACCACTTCGCCGCCTACGGCTTCTACTCCCCGGCCATCGGCGACTACGAGCAGATGAAGATCTTCGATCGGCTCGACACCGGCGGCGGCACCGAGATTCGCAACTTCATCGATCCCTACGAGTATCGAGATCGCTACACGATGCCCAAGTTCATCATCAACTCCTCGGGCGATCAGTTCTTTCTGCCCGATTCGGCGCAGTTCTACTACGCCGACCTGCCGGAGAACAAGCACCTGCTCTACTGCGCCAATACCGATCACGGCCTGGACGGTTCCGACGCCGAAAAGGCCCTGCTGGTCTGGTACCAGTCGATCCTCACCGGACGCGACCGGCCGCAGTTCTCGTGGGACATGCCCGAGAGCGGACACGTCGTCGTCACCGCGCGAACGCGACCGCAGGAGGTCATGCTCTGGACGGCGACCAATCCCCAGGCCCGCGACTTCCGCCTCGAGAAGATCGGCAAGGCATGGCAGAGCCATACGCTGACGGAGACGAGCGCAGGGACGTACGACGTTCACGTTCCTGCGCCGGAGCAGGGCTGGACTGCGTATTTCGTCGAACTGCATTTCGATTCGGGAACGCCGGTGCCCTACCGCTTCAGTACGGAGATCCGCGTCGTACCCGACATACTGCCCTACGCCGAGGAACTCACAGGCAATTGACGAATCGCCGCAGGCAACAGGCACGGTCGGCCAGTTCGCCGGCCGACCGCGCCCGCAAGAGGCCTACCGTTCGTTGCCCCACAACCGGCTGTCGTTGCCCTGGTTCTTGCGCCACTCGTGACGCCACTGGTGCATTTCCCGTACACCGATGAAGGGCTTGGGCCGGCGCATCTCCTTGTCGGGGGCCGGCGGGAGCTTCGCCAGAGGCGGCGCCTGGTACCAATACGCCACGCTGGCCAGATCGAGCGTCAGATTGTTGGCGTGGCCATGCTCGATCGTGAACCGCAGCGACTCGTTGAAGTAGATCGGGTCGCTGATATGGAACCGGTACACGTGCGTGCGGCCCAGCCAGCCGACGTCGTTGTTGACGCGGGCGTAGCCGAAGTACGGATGCGTATACAGCGTCTTCGGGCACCAGGACGTGTTGAAGTAGTCCTCCGTTCCGGTCCCGTGCAGCGTGGGCATCCTGTCGCCGTCGATGAAGATCATATCGTCGCCCTCGCCGTACCACATCGGCGTCGGGCAATGCACGTAGTAGTTGACGCCGACGAAGTGCCCCTTGCCTTTGATGTCGGCAAACAGGTAATTGTCTTTTCCGTCGGGGTTCTTCGGCTGCGGGCCGGTCACGCCCCATTCGGTCTCGCCTTCGGGGGTGGCCTCGGTCAGCTCGTGATTGTACCATGCACAGAACCGGCCCATATCGTCGGCCAGGGCATCGACCTCGACGTAGTCCACATAGTAGTAAAACGCATCGATCTTCCGGCCCGTCTGGTTCTCGATCTCGATCCGCGCTCCCTTGGCAAACGGCATGACGAAATACGACACCATCGCCCGCCCTTCGACCGGACCGACCGCCAGCGGCAGGCTCACGAACGGATAGCTCTCGTTCCACCCCTGCCCGAAGAACGGACCGATGGGCGACTCAACCGACGGAAATTCGTTGCCGTCCCAATACATGCGGACGATGATGTCGTTGCGGCTCAGTTGCTCCGGCGGCGGCGCGATCGTGATCCAGATGTGGTTGATGATCCCCGCCCCCTGCACGTGGAACAGCTCGCGCCGCTGACCGTCCTGGATGTTTTCAAAGCGGTCGTTGTTGCCGCCCGTCCGGTCGTAGCTGCTGATGC
This sequence comes from Planctomycetota bacterium, assembly GCA_012719085.1. Classification (GTDB taxonomy): domain Bacteria; phylum Planctomycetota; class Phycisphaerae; order Sedimentisphaerales; family Anaerobacaceae; genus Anaerobaca. Next base: position 7,282 of record JAAYBA010000642.1, on the reverse strand, counting down.
GCCTGGTGCGCATCGTGCTCTGCACGCGGGCCAGCCCGAACAGATCGCTGCCGTGTCCCACGTCCGCCGGCGCCGACGACGACAATACCAGCAGGATCGCGACGAATGCCAAGGTGAAGTGCCTGCTCATCTCTGTGACCTCCTTTTCATGTGAGACTTCCTGTAACGGACGTCTGCGCGTCCGACGCATGCGCAGTATAATGCCCTGACCGCGCCTCCGCCAAAGAGCGTTCCGGAATTACATGGACACACCCACACCGAACCACTACTGTGGCCCACGGTCGAAGGCCCCGGAGACCCGCACAGGGACGGATACAGGCTATGGCGAAGAACGACACGCAGGCGAGTGACTTGAACGTTCCGATCGCTCCGAAGGGACTGGGCATCCTGCTCGTGGTCGGTCCGAGCATGGTCTGGGCGGCCGAATACATCGGTTCGGGCGAGGTCATCATCGCCACCCGCACCGGCGCGATCCTCGGCACCGCGGTCCTGTGGGCGGTGGTGCTGGGCGTGTTCCTGAAGTTCTGGATCGGCGTGGCCGGCGCTCGCTACACCGTCTGCACGGGCGAAGGAATGGTCGATATGTTCGACCGCATGCCCGGCCCGCGTCACTGGGTCGTCTGGATCGTCCTGGTCGTCCAGCTCTTCTGCGCCGTCATGTCCACAGGCGCCCTGGCGACCTCGGCCGGCACCTTCCTCCACAGCCTGATCCCGTGCATCGACATGAGGGCCTGCGGGCTGGCCGCCGCCCTGTTCGCGGTGACGGTCGCCTGGTCGGGCGCCTTCGACGTGCTCAAGATCTTCATGAGCCTGTTCGTGCTCGTCATCGTCGTCGGGGCGATGTACATCGCCTGCCGGGTCTTCCCCAGTGTCGCCGAGCTGGCCGCCGGACTGACCGGCACGCTGCCGGCCGTGCCCGAGTGGGCCGCCGCCACCGAAGGCGTCGACGACAGCGCCTGGCAGGAGATCCTGCCCGTGCTGGGCTGGGGCGCCGGCGGCTTCGCCTCCCAGGTTTGGTACACCTACTGGGTCATCGGCGCCGGCTACGGCGCAACCGCCGGACGAGGCTATGGCAAATCCGCCGACCTGGCCGGCCTGCGGGCGATGCCTCGCCGCACGGCCCAGCACATCAAGGGCTGGTGCCGCACGCTCTACTTTGATTCCACGATCGCGATGGTCCTGGGCGTCCTCGTCACCGGCGCGTTTCTGATCGCCGGAGCGGGCATCCTCGGCGTCGAGCGCATGGTCCCCGAGAATAGCAACATGGCCGAGGTCCTTTCGGAGGTCTTCGCACGCCGCTGGGACAAGGCGGGCGGCTTCGTCTTCAAGCTCTGCGGCGCGGTGGCAATGGTCTCGACGCTGATGGGCCAGCTCGCCGGCTGGCCGCGACTGCTGGCCGACTCGTGCCGGATCTGCATCCCCGGCTTCGACCGCCGCCTCGCCTGGAAGCGACAGTTCCATCTCTTCCTGATCCTGTTCTTCTGCACGAGCGTGCTGGTCGTCTGCTGCCTCGGAACGCAGCCCATCTCCCTGCTGAAGATCTCGTCGATCCTCGAAGGGATTCTCCTGATCGCCCTCCAGGCGGCCGCGGTGGCGTTCGGCCTGTTCGTTGTCATGCCCCGAATGCTCTCCAGGGAAGCCTACGAGGTGCTCAAGCCCGGCCCGGTCTTCGCGGTCGGACTGCTCGGCACGTTCGCCTTCTATGGCTATCTCTGCGTAACCCAGGTCCCGCAAGTCCTGCTGGATATTCTCCGCAACGCACGGTAAGCTGTGGCACGCGGACGACGGACGACGGTCCGCCCGCATGCGCCTGTTGATTCATGGAGGGCAGAACCTTGAATGGACTGAATCTCTCGACCGTCCTGGCGACGCAGGGCGCCGGCGAGGTCGCCGTGGCCGGCCCGCTGCTCATCCTGGCTGTCGGCATCGCCGTCGTCATCGGCATGATCGTGGCCCTGCGCGTCAACGCGTTTCTGGCATTGATCACAGCGGCGCTGGTCGTCAGCCTCCTGACGCCGGGCGAGTTCAGCGACAAGATCAGTCGCGTCGCCGCCGAGTTCGGCGCGATGGCCGGCAAGATCGGCCTGGTCATCGCCTTCGCCGCGATCATCGGCAAATGCCTGATCGACTCGGGCGCCGCCGACCGCGTCGTGCGCCTGTTCGTCGGGTTGCTCGGCGAGAAACGCTGCGCCATCTCGCTGATGTCCAGCGGCTTCGTCCTCTCGGTGCCCGTCTTCTTCGATACGGTGTTCTACCTGCTGCTGCCGCTGGCCCGCTCGATGCACCGGCGCACCGGGCGAAGCTATCTGCTGCTGATCCTCGCGATGGGCGCGGGCGCGTCGATCACGCACTCGCTGGTCCCGCCGACGCCGGGACCGCTGCTCATCGCCGGGACACTCGGTATCGATCTGGGCATGATGATCCTCGTCGGCCTGCTCTGCGCGGCGCCGACGGCCTTCGTAATCTACTTCGTCGTCGGCTGGCTGGCCCGGCGCATCGACATCCCCATGCGACCGCTCGAAGGCACCGGCCCCGAGCCCGAGCCGCTGCCCGACGAACAACTGCCCGCCCTGCTGCCATCGATCCTGCCGATCATCCTGCCCGTTGTGCTGATCTCGATGCACACGATCGTCTCGACGCTCGCCAAAGGCGCCGACGAAGCCGCGATGATCCACAGAATCGGCGCAGTCACCACCGTCCTCGGCAACGCCAACCTCGCCATGCTCCTCTCGGCGGCCATCGCCCTCTACGTGCTCTGGTCGCAGCGGAGACCCACCCGCGAACAGTTCGCCCGGACTGTGGAATCCTCGCTGATGAGCGGCGGCGTCATCATCCTCATCACCTCGGCCGGCGGCGCCTTCGGTGCGATGCTCCAGAAGGCCCGTGTCGCCGAGGCCATCCAGCAACTCGTGGCCGGCGACGGCACCGCCGCGTTTGGCGGCATCAAGGTGCTGTTCATGGCGTTCTTCATCGCCACGCTGCTCAAGTTCGCTCAGGGCTCCAGCACGGTGTCGATGATCGCCACGTCGGGCATGCTGGCGGGAATGATCGCCTCGCCGCAGGCCCTGGGGTATCATCCGGCCTACCTGGCGGCCGCCATCGGGTTCGGCGCTCAGTGCGGCAACTGGATGAACGACTCGGGCTTCTGGATCTTCGCCAAGATGGGCGGCCTGACCGAGATCGAAACGCTCAAGACCTGGACCGTGACGGTCAGCTCGATGGCCGTCATCGGCCTGCTCATCACGGCGGCGTTCGCCACGGTCCTGCCCTTGATCTGATCGACGCGACAACGGTCTTTCCGACGGGCGGTCTCTGCGATATGCTGGGACGCCCGTCGATTCCGATGGGAACACAGAAACGAGGTGCTCGATTGAAAGCGTTACTCTATACCGGGCCGCACACGCTCGAATACACCGATGTCCCCGACCCGCATGTCGGTCACGACGATGTCCTGGTTCGCGTCAAGGCGTGCGGCATCTGCGGCTCGGACGTGCAGGGCTACACCGGCAAGACCGGCCGACGGTTGCCCCCGCTGATCATGGGCCACGAGGCCGCCGGCGTCGTCGAACGGGTCGGCGGGCATGTCACGGACTTCGCCCCCGGCGACCGCGTCTGCTTCGATTCGACGGTCTACTGCAACACGTGTCCCGCCTGTCGGCAGGGTCTGTTCAACCGCTGCGCCCATCGCCAGGTGCTGGGCGTCTCGGTCCCCGAGTTCAAACGGCATGGAGCCTTCGCCGAATTCGTCGCCGTGCCGCACTGGATCGTCGCCAAACTGCCCGACGGCATGTCGTTCGTTCAAGCGGCCCTGCTGGAGCCGGCCTCCATCGGCACGCACGCCGCCAACCGCAGCCCGATCGCCGACACCGACACGGCCGTCGTCATCGGCGCCGGCACCATCGGCCTGTTCATCCTCCAGGCCGCCAAACTGCGCGGCGCCAAGCGGACCGTCGCCTGTGACATCAGCGACTTTCGTCTGGACCTGGCCCGCCGGGTCGGCGCCGACGAATGCATCAATTCCCGGAGCCGGCTGCTGAAGGACGCCGTCGCCGACCTGACCGACGGCCGGGGCGCTGATGTCACGTTCGAGGCCGTCGGATTCGCCGAGACGTTCCGCCAAGCCGTCGCAATCACCAGGACCGGCGGCGGCGTTGTGGCTGTCGGCAATCTGGCCAAGGAGACGCAATTCAACCTCCAGGAGCTGGTCAGTCGCGAGCTGACCTTTGCGGGATCGTATGCCAGTTCGGGCGAATTCCGCACGTGCATCGACCTGATCGCCTCCGGCCGGATCGACGTCGGCCCCCTCGTCAGTGAGGTCCTGCCGCTGAGCGACGGCCCCTCGGCCTTCAAACGTCTACTCGACGGCAAAGAGAACCTGTTGAAGATCGTCCTGGAACCGTAAGAAGAAGTGTGAAATTTGAAGTGTGAAGTGTCGAGTGAGAGGTGTTGCCTTCTGCATCGCAACTTCACACTTCAAACTTAAAACTTAAAACCCTGTATAGGAATTGCCATGGAGAACCTATTCGATCTTTCGGGCAAAGTCGCCCTCGTCACGGGGACCAGCCGGGGCCTGGGCCAGTACTTCGGCCGGGCGCTGGCCCAGGCAGGCGCGGACTTGGTCATCACCAGCCGGGATGTGTCGCGGCTCTCGGAGTTCCAGGAAGAGATCGAGGCCCTCGGCCGCCGCGCCCTGCCCGTCAAGCTCGACGTGCTCAACGAGAGCGACATCGAGAACATGGTCCGCCAAGCCGTCGCCGAATACGGCAGAATCGACATCCTCGTCAACAACGCCGGCCTGAACATCCGCCGGCCCGCCGCCGAGGTCACCTGGAAAGACTGGGACACCGTCCTGAACACGAACCTCAAGGGGACCTTCTTCGTCGCCCAGGCGGTCGGCAAGGTGATGATCGAGCGCCGCTACGGCCGCATCATCAACATCGGCTCCTGCACCTGCGTTTTCGGGATGGAAGGCATCGGCCCGTACTGCGCCAGTCGCGGCGGGGTCCTGCAAATGAGCCGCAGCCTCGCCGCCGAGTGGGGCCGCCACGGCATCACCGTCAACGTTCTGGCCCCCGGCTGGTTCCAGACCGCCCAGAACAAGGTCCTCTACGACAACAAGCCCTGGCTCGAGTACATCACCGACCGCATCCCCCTCGGCCGGCCCGGGCAGCCCAACGATCTCGACGGGGCCGTCATCTTCCTGGCCTCCGACGCCTCCGCCTATGTCACCGGCCAGATCCTCCTCGTCGACGGCGGCTTCACCACCGGTGCGACCAGGGCCATCGTAGAAGCAAAATCGCAACCGAAATGATAGGAATCGACGCCTCGTGCGTCTGTACAGATAGAACCGTCTGAGACCAGGCGCGGGCCGACGGGCCCGGAGCGGAAAGGAACGGCCATGTGGACGTCGAACAAGATGATCGCGTTGTACATCCTTCTGGTGATAGCCGGCATCGGCGTCGCCGCCTGGATGCTCCTGCGCAACACCCTGCGCAGCCGGCTGCGCATGGAGAGGATGCTCGCGGCCGATCCTGACATGAGCGACTGGCTCATCATTTTCGGCTGGACGCCCAAGATCCTCTACGTCCCCACGATGGCCGCTTCGCTGCTCGCCTCGATCCTGATGTTCCTCAAAGAGACCGAATGGAGCGTGCTGGCTTCGATCAATCCGAGGGTCATCGGCGGCATCTGGTTCGCCATCTTCATCATCAATCTCATCGTCGAGGAGTATGACGTCAGCATCAAGCTGCTGATCATCGGCATCGTCGGAATCGGCTTCGCATTCCTCTGGCTGCACCTGCTCGGCTGGGCCGGCGCGTTTCTGCGGGTCTTCCGACACCTGGGCTTCTCCATCAGCGGCACCGGCTATCTGCTCGTTACCGCCATCGGCCTGCTGACCATCGCCATCTCCTGGATTCGCGGCCTGTTCTACTATGTCGCCATCACGCCCAACTACATGAACCTCCAGGAAGGCCCCACCGAGACCGGCGAGCAGATCGGACGCGAGGACTACAACACGCGGATCGACACCGGCGACTTCATCGAGCGGCTCGTCGGCTTCGGACGCATCGTCATCACGTTCAAGGAAAAAGCCCGCCTGCCCCTGACCCTGCTCGTCTGGAGAATCCAGACCAAGGCCCAGATGCTCGAACGCGTCCGCGCCAAGTTCGCAGTGGACTACCCGCAGCCGCACCTGCCCGCCCCACCGATGCCTCTCGCCCCCCCGGTGCCGCCTCCCCCCGCCCCGCCCACGGCGCCCTGATCCGGGGAAGCCGTCCAAAAAAACGTCGTTCTCGTCGTTTTTGCCCGTTACCGGGCGGCCGGTTTCCGCCTTTATGTCGATGGAGGAGCCCCAAGGGCATCCTCCGACGAGATGGCAGCAGAAACATTATACGGGGGTGGTTCAATGTTTGCGAAATATCGCCAGGAACACGATCTGGCAATCGACTACGGCGAGGCCCTGCGGGAAGGCAGCCTGCCGACGTTCTTCAAATCGCTCTCGCGGTTCGAGGCCCGCGAGGTGCTCGCGAGCCCGGAATTCCAGCGTGGGGCCGAGATGATGCGTCTGGTCAACGGCGCCGCCTTCGCCGACGAGACCGCGCTGCCGAGCGTGGACATCTTCCTGGCCCGCGTTCACGCCAGGATCGCCTCGCGTGCCCGGCAGGCCCACCACGTCCAGAAAGTCCGGGCCAAACGAAACGTCCCCGGCCACAGCCCCCAGCAATAGCGCCCGACCGGCCGCCGGCCAGAGCCACCCGCCACCGGCAGCTCCGAAGCACCGAGTTGCCGCACCCCATCCGACGCACGACGCACGACGAAAGAGAGGGCGTCAGGGGGATTCTTTCGCTCCCCCCTCCTTGAGAGCGCGGAGGGCCTGAAGCTGTTTGAGGGCTTCCCGGTCGCGGGGGCGGTTGAGGGCCTGCCTGCTCTGGATCAGGGCGTCGAGCGTCAGGACGTTCAGGCGCATGCCTTCGACCTCGACGGGTTCGCTGGCCGCCTTCACCTGGGCGAAGTCTCCCAACCCTTCGACGGTACTGAGGCAATCCAGGCGTCCGAGGTCGGTGTCCAGATAGAGATTCGCGAAGCGGCCTGCACTTTCCGCGGTCAGTTCCAGAGGCTTGCGGCCGGGCGTCATGCGGTGGACCGGATGCAGGTCAGCGAGGGCCTCCTGCAAGGCCAGCAGCGTGTCGGGGGCAAATGCACAGCAGATGTCGATGTCCTGGGTCACGTACGTGCAGCCATGCACGATGCCCGCAAAACCGCCCACGATGACGAACTCGAT
>JAAYBA010000641.1 GCA_012719085.1 Planctomycetota bacterium | reverse complement strand
TAGGAGGAAAGACAATGCGACGTCAATGTAACAGTATTCTGGTATGTTTGGCTTTCACAGTGTCTTTGGTACTGCCAGCCAGTGCAGGGGTGTGGTTAGATAACTTTGATGGAAGCACACTGGGTGATGGCTGGGAATACATTGATCCCGATGCGGCTAATGAGTTTGAGGTCAAGGATGGATCGTTTGTCGTCCATTTTGAGGGTACCCATGACATCTGGGGCGGTTTCGATTATGCCCCCAAGCTCCTCCGCGAGGCACCGGAAGGTGACTTCGCCATTGAATCCCACTATGTGATCCAACCCGATGCGGTGGGGGGCCTGGCCAATACCTGGACGGGTATCATTGTTTTCGATGATACGGATAATCCTTCGACGGATTGGCTCTATGTGGCGCGTGGCGGGGGCAGCGTCATGACGTTCGAGTATGTGGCGGACGGCGGAGGCCATTCGGCAACCACTCACAGCACAGAGGCACTCGATGTCTGGGCCCGCATCGAGAAGACGGGAGACACCTACCTCTGCCGGTACAAGCTTGCAGAGGGTGATGACTGGACCGACCTGGGGGAATACACGCCGGCATCGATGAATCCACTCAAGGTGGGTTTGGTCATAAAGTCATGGGCAGCCAGGTCTATGGTCCTCAGTTTTGACTACTTCAAGATGGAAGGCGAGAAGGTAAGGTCCAACACTACCAAGGCTTCCAATCCCAGTCCAGCGGATGGGGCTGCCGATGTGGCCAGAGATGTGACCCTGAGTTGGGCCCCCTTTGACTTCGCCGTCCAGCACGATGTATACCTGGGTACAGTACGTGAGGATGTCAACGCCGCCAGCCGAGCCAATCCGCTGGGCGTGCTGGTCAGCCAGGGGCAGACCGCGACGACGTACGACCCGACCGGCCTGATCGCATTCGGCCAGACCTATTACTGGCGGGTGGACGAGGTCAATGCGGCTCCCGACAACACCATCTTCAAGGGGGACGTGTGGAGCTTCGCAATCGAGCCGTATGCCTATCCAATTGCGAGCGTCACTGCCACGAGCAATGGCACGTCGGAGGAGAACTCCGGTCCTGAGAGGACGATTGATGGATCTGGGCTCAACGCAAGCGACCAGCACTCAACCTTACCCGGGGATATGTGGGCCGGTACGACGGGCGGCGTCGAGCCGGTGTGGATCCAGTACGAATTCGACGATGTTTACAGACTGCATGAGCTTTGGGTCTGGAACTACAATCTGGCGTTCGAATTGATGTTCGGGTTTGGGATCAAGGACGTGACGATTGAGTACTCCGCCGACGGGACGGAATGGGCGAGCCTGGGAGACTTCCAGTTTGCCCAGGCGACGGCCAAGGCCAGCTACGTGGCCAATACGGTGGTGGACCTCGGAGGTGTCGTCGCCCGGTACGTTCGGCTGACCGCCAAGAGCGGCTACGGCGTTTCGGGCACCTACGGCCTCAGCGAAGTCCGCTTCTATTACCTGCCTGTCCAGGCCCGTCAGCCCGAGCCGAGCGACGGCGCGGCGAATGTCGCAGTGGACGCGGTTCTGAGCTGGCGCGGCGGTCGTGAGGCCGCGACGCATGAGGTGTACTTCGGGACGGATTCGGCGGCGTTGCCGTTGGTCGGCAGCGTGTCCAAGAGCACGTTTGCGCCCGAGACGCTGAACTACGACATGACGTACTACTGGAAGGTGGTGGAGGTCAATGAGGCCGAGACGCCGAGTGTTTGGGAAGGCGATCTGTGGAGCTTCGCCACACAGGAGTACTTCGTGGTCGACGACTTCGAAAGCTACAATGACGACCTCGATGCCGGCACGACGATCTTTGACACATGGATGGACGGCTGGACCAACGACACCGGTTCGACGGTCGGCTACCTCGACGCGCCGTTCGCCGAGCGGAGCATCGTTCGGAGCGGGCGTCAGTCGATGCCGCTGTTCTACGACAACACGGCGGTTGCCACGTCAGAGGCGGAGCGGACGTTCGCATCGCCGCAGAACTGGACGGCCAACGGCATCAAGAGCCTGTCGTTGTGGTTCCGCGGGGCCTCGGGCAATACGGGACAGTTGTATGTCAAGATCAACGGCACCAAGGTGGTCTACGACGGGGATGCAGGCGATATCGCTGCTATCGGGTGGCTGCCGTGGAACATCGATCTTTCGACCATTGGCGTGAATCCGAGCCTCGTCACGGTGTTGGCGGTTGGTGTCGAAGGTACGGGATCGGGTGTTGTCTACATCGATGATATCCGCCTGTATGCCCGGACACCCCAGTACGGCACGCCGGTGGAGCCGGATCCAGCGAGTCTGGTGGCTTACTATGCCCTGGACGGCAACGCGAAGGACAGCTCCGGCAACGGTTATCACGGACAGGAGAGTGGCAGTCCGACCTACGAAGCGGGCGTGAATGGTCAGGCCCTTGCCCTGGATGGTATCAATGATTTCATCGATTTGGGCAAACCGTCTGATTGGCCGGCGGGAAGGTCGCCACGTTCCCTCTGCCTTTGGGTCATGACATCGTCGATAGCCGAGGGCTACCGGGCCCCGGTAGCCTATGGTACGCCTAGCACCAGTCAGGGCATGAGCTTTACTCAAAATGGAACGACGCTCTATGGGGCCGGTTACGGCGACGATCTGGTAGTGCCCAATTTCTGGGAGATCGACGTGTGGTACCATATCTGCTTGACGTACGACGGGACGACCGCCCGGCTGTATGGCAACGGCATAGAGCTTGCCTCCGGTGAGAAGACGTGGAATCTCGTCCTCGACCGTGCCCACATCGGCCAACAGGTCAACGATCTACTGGAGTTCTGGCTCGGCAAGGTCGACGAAGTCCGTCTCTACGATCGGACGCTTACGGCGGAAGAAGTCGCTTGGTTGGCCGGCAGGACAATGCCTGTCCACGAAGCATTTGAATAACAGCGCATTCGCAGACTCGTCTCCCACGCTGGACAGCCGAGTCAGGGAGACACAGAGATGCTCCTCCTGAGACAACCCATAACGGCTATGGGTTGTCTCAGATGGGGGGGCCGGCATTTGCCAGTAGGAGGCCCAACTATGAGAAGAGCAAAGGGTTTCACCCTTAGTAACTGCTCAAGTTGACTGACTTTGTGTGTTGGTTTTCATGCGGCCACCAGGAGTCGTTGTAGCTCTTTGATGACCTCCGTGCCGCTGGAGAAGTGACGCAGGTGTTTCGTCAGATTCTCCCAGACCCGGCACCTGTACATGGTCTTCCTGGCGTACAGCGTTCGTGATGCGTCAACTGCGGCAGGGTCGTTCGTGTGCGTGGGCGCTGGAGCGTCTGACGACCATCGGTGAAGCCTGCATGACGACATTGCGACAGACTCTCAGGGATACATTGGCCTGGGCTATCGAACGGATCGAACAGGGACGCTGGGATTTCCAGAGAATCAAGGTTCACTTGGGTTTAACCTGAAATGCAAAAGTCCAGTACTATAGTTAGGAGGTCAGATGGCCATGAAGAGAATGTCGCGACGAGATGTGTTGCACCGTGCGGCCGCATGCGCGGCAACGGTTGCGCTGCCCCCCATGATCCATGGTCTTCGGACAACGCGGGCCGCCGCTGCGCCCAGTGAGCGGTTGACAATGGGTGCCATCGGCCTGGGCGGCCAGGGCATGCATAATCTCAAGAACTTTCTGACCTGTGAGGATCTGCGCGTCCTGGCGGTCTGTGACGTGGACGCCAACCATCGTCAGCGTGCCAAGCAGACCGTCGACGCCGCCTACGGCAACCAGGACTGTGCCGGTTACAACGACTTCCGCGAAATGCTCGCCCGCGATGACATCGACACCGTACTGATCGCCACGCCGGACCATTGGCATGCCATTCTCGCCATCGAGGCCGCTAAGGCTGGCAAGGACATGTACTGTGAAAAGCCGATATCGCTGACGATCGCTGAAGGCCGCGCGGTCGCGGACACGATGCAGCGATACGGCACGGTCTACCAGAGTGGCACGCAGAGACGCAGCAACGCCTGTTTCCGGTTTGCGGTGGAGATCGCCCAGAGCGGGCTGCTCGGGCGGCTTCGCGAGTTGCACTGTTACTTGCACAACGGCCCGACTTGCCCGCCGCAGAAGCCCGTGCCTGTCCCAAACGGTTTCGACTACGACCTCTGGCTTGGGCCTGCCCCGTACGAACCATACACCCCCATGCGATGCCACGGCAACTTCCGCTGGCTGTATGATTACTCCGGTGGGCAGTTGACCGACCTCGGCGCGCATTTCAACGACCTAGCCCAGTGGGCCAACGGCACCCAATACTCGGGTCCCACCGAATACGAAGGTTGGGCGGAATTCCCCAAGGAGGGCCTGTTCAACACGCCGGTGCGATTTGGCGTCGTCGCGACCTATCCCGACGGCGTCAAAATGATCATCCACGACGAGACCGAACCCGGCAGAGGGCCCCTCGGCAACAAGTTCGTTGGCACCGAAGGCTGGATCAGCGTCGACAATACGGGAAAGGTCACCGCTTCGAGCGACGAGATACTGCGAAGGCTCAGCGGCGCGCAGCAGGGGGGCTACGAGTACATGATGGGCCACCACAGGAACTTCCTCGACTGCGTCAGGACACGGGCCAAAACCATCGCGCCGGCCGAGGTGGCTCACCGGTCCACAACCACCTGCCACATCGCGAACATCTGCCTGCGACTGGGGCGCAAGCTCACCTGGGACGTCGAGCGGGAGCGATTCGTCAACGACCCGGGGGCCGACCGCATGATGGCCCGCGCCATGCGCAGCCCCTGGCGACTGTAAGCGTCATTCGCTACAAACAGGAAAATCAGGAGGCGGTGCTCGTCAGCGCGTGAGCATCCGATAACGTGCGGCCCCTAAGAAACTATCTCAAAAGACTCACGCGATGTTGGCGGCGATACCAGAGCAGGTCGCAGCATAATTGGATCAGGCCGAGATAATTGCATGACTTCTTGGCATAACGAATCAGAATCGCACGGCACTTGCTCATCCAGCCCAGCGTCCGCTCCACGACCCATCGGCGGACTGGCTGCCGCTTGCGTTTTCTCTTGTCGAGTTTCTCCTCGCCGATCCGCCGGATGTGGGCAACGTAGTGCGCTTCCGCCGTCGCCCTATGTCCTGTGGGATTGTCATAGCCTTTATCCAGGCACAGATGCTGCGGCGTCTTGTCCGTCGGCTTGGGCCGATCCACCACAATCGCGTCCATGGTCTGCTTCAGCAGTTTGGTGTCGGGGATGTTGGCACCGGCCACAACCACGCCCAAAGGACCGCCGTCGGCCTCCACGATCACACTCCGTTTGGTGCCATTTTTCCCGCGATCCGTGGGGTTCGGTCCGACATGGTCCCCCCCCAAATCGCGCCTTGCCCATCGCGCCATCGGCGCTCTGCCATTGCCAGTCGACCCCGCCCAATTCTTCGCACTCCTGGATGAGGGTGGCCCAGATTCGCTCCAGGACGCCTTTCTGTACCCACCGATGGAAAGTGGGATGGACGGAAGAATCGTCGCCAAACTGTTCGGGCAGGTGATTCCATTGGCAGCCGCGGCGCATCTGATAGTTGAGGGCCGCTCGCTGGTCGATGCGGTCCCGCCCCGTCCAACTGGGTGGGTCCCGTTCGTCCAAAATGGCTTGAATGATGCTCCACGGTTCGTCGCTGACCTCCCAAATCGTGGGAAGTGGTTTCACTCTACGTTCCTGTCGTGCCATCCGTAGCTCCTTTCAATTGGCTCCTACGGATGCTTATCGGCCAGAATTACTGTCAAGGATCGGGTAGAACCAGCCAGTCGGATCGGGTTCAAAACCAGCCACTTTGAGGAGTCGACGGTTTGCTGTAAGGACTTCTCGAAATCGATGTTATTACGGTTTCGGGAGGTCCGGGCATGG
>JAAYBA010000100.1 GCA_012719085.1 Planctomycetota bacterium | reverse complement strand
TCGTACCGTTTGCCTGCCTCGTTCAGGGTCCAGTCGCGTCGGGCGATGCCGGCGTTGGGGCCGCGCCAGGAGTTGCCCGCCCAGACGACCCACATTACGATCCCTTCGACGGCCGGATGGCTGTAGGCGGTGCGGTACACCAGTTCGAGCTTGTCGGCGCAGCTTTGCTCATCGTCGTCGGCGACGTCGAACTCGCTGATCCAGATCGGCAGGTTCAGGGTGGCGACCTTGTCGAGCCGCTCCTTGAGGACGTGCGGCTTCGAGAGGATGTCCTCGGTCCAGATGTGGCCCTGGAGGCCGACGCCGTGGATGGGCGCGCCCTGGTCGATCAGCCATCGCGTGTGGGCGACGTATTCGTCCGTCTGCACCTCCTTGAAATCCTGGTCGACCGAGAGGATGTTGAACTCGTTGACGAACAGCCTGGCCTCGGGGTCGAGCTCGTGCGCGCGCTGGAACATCCATGGCCAGATCGACTCGCCGAGACGGGCCTTGAAGAAGTCGCCGTGGAGCATCTCGTTGTTGACGTCCCAATGGACGAACTTGCCCCGCAAGTGGGGCACGACGCTTTCAAGACGTCGCTCGACGGCTTCTCGCAGGGCGTCGCCGGTCAAGGGCTGGACCCATTTCGTCTGCCACTTCTCGGGCTCCCAGAAAACGCAGTGGCCTCGCACCGGGATGCCGTTGGCCTGGCACCAGGCGAACATCGCATCGACGGTGGTATAGTCGGCCCGGCCGGGGCTTCGCTCGTTGGCGTACCACTTCGATTCGTTCTCGAAGACGGCCCAGTTGAAGTGGTCTTTGAAGAACTCCTGGAGCCGGGGGTTGCCCAAGATGGCGCGGCCTATGGCGGCGCCGAACGGAAAGGCCTTGCGAACCTGCCTGGCTTCAATGCGGACACCCGGGACCGGCTCACCCCGAGCGTTGACCACTTGCAGACGCACGTCCTGCTTGCGGATCTGCTCGATCCGGGCGTCGGCCTGCGTCTTCCAGTCGGCGGCTGCATTCGAAACGTTCATCGTTGCGACAATCAACGACAGGCTCACGAAGGTGGGAATCGACCGATATCGTGTCATCTTGCATGTCCTCCCTTTTCGATGAATCCGCGCCGGGCGGCCTCGGCCCGGCGTCTCGGATATGATACCGCTGGAGGTGCCCTTGGGAAACGCCAAAGTCGTTTTCGCGCGGAAAGGGTTGCATTGAAACAGCCGATATGGCACTTTAGGGCCAATGGAGGGGCGCGTCGAAATACCGCCGTCTGGAAAGGATGATTGCGATGACAGCTCGATTCGCTGGTGTGCTTGCGTTTGTGTCGATGTGCGTGTTCGTGGGAACGGTCCATGCCGCTGAGGCCGTGGCGATCGAATCGCCCGGCGGGCAGGTCCGAGTCCAGGTGCTCGTCGGCACGGACGGCCGGCTCAACTACGCCGTCCAGCGCATGAAAGGGACCAGGACCGTTCTGTTGCGCCCGTCGCCCCTTGGGATCACGGTGGACGGCGTCGATCTGGGGCAGGGCGTGACCCTGGGGGACTGCCGACGGACGACGCACGACGAGCGGTATCCCTGGCGGGGCGTCCACGCCGAGGCAGTGAATCGCTACAACGGCGCCGAGATCGACGTGACGCACGTCGCTTCGAAGACGGCCTACGTTCTTGAGGTCCGCGTCTTCGACGATGGTCTGGGCTATCGCTACGTCGTTCCAGGGGTGGGCCGGCGGACCGTCTCCGGCGAGGCCAGCGCGTGGGACCTGCCGGACGATTGCCAGATATGGTACCAGACGAATGTTGCGAACTACGAAGGGTTCTATGCCAAGGCGGCCCCGTCGAAGGTCAAGGTCGATGAGCAGATCGGCTTTCCCGTCACGGTCGAATACGCCGACGGGACCTGCGGCGCGATCACCGAGGCGGGGCTTCTCGCCTATAGCGGCATGACCGTTCGCGCCACCGGCTCGACGCGGCTGCAAGGGGTCTTCGAAGACGATGCGAGCTGGCAGGAGACCGGCCCGATCCGCACGCCCTGGCGGGTGACGATGACGGGCCCCGACCTGAACGCGCTGGTCAACAGCGACATCGTGGCGAATCTGTGTCCCGCGCCGGACGCCAATCTGTTTCCGGAGGGCATCAACAGTCCATGGATCAAGCCGGGACGCGCCCTGTGGAACTGGTGGTCGGACAGCAGCGTCGAGTTCCGCTACCAAAAGGAGTGGGTGGACAAGGCGGCCGAGATGGGCTTCGAGTATTACCTGGTCGACGCCGGCTGGGAGAAGGCCTGGCAACTGCCCGGCAAGGACATGTGGGCCTGCCTCAAGGAGCTGTGCGACTACGCCGGAGGCAAGGGCGTGGGCATTCACGTCTGGAAGCACTGGGGCGGCCTGGAGCAGGCGGACGCGAGGGAGGATTTTCTCCGGCGATGCGCCCGGGAGGGGGCCGTCGGTGTGAAGATCGACTTCATGGACTCGGAGTCCCGCTCGCGGGTCGATTTCTACACCTACACGCTGGCGACGGCGGCGCGGCACAAGCTCATGGTCAACTACCACGGGGCCAACAAGCCGACCGGCGAGTCGCGGACGTTCCCGAACGAGATGACGCGCGAGGGCATCCGGGGGCTGGAGTACAACAAGTGGTCTGACCTGCCGGCGATGCACTATGCGACGCTTCCGTTCACGCGCTACCTGGCCGGACATGGCGATTTCACGCCCTGCACGTTCCACCCGGACAAGCTCAAGGGGACCACGGCGGCCCTTCAGCTCGCCTCGGCGGTGGTGTACACCTCGCCGCTGATGCACTGGGCCGACCACTGGAAGTTCTACCTCGAAAGCAACGCTCTCGATGTCATCAAGGCGATGCCGTCCACGTGGGACCAGACGATCGTACTGGGGGGCAGCGAGATCGGCCAGGTCGCGGCCTTTGCCCGGCGCAGCGGGACAAGCTGGTTCGTCGGGATCATCAACGGCGGCAAGGCCAGGACCTATCCGCTGGATCTGTCGTTCCTGGCCGACGGCACGCACGAGGCCGTTCTCGTCCGCGACATCGAGGGCGAGCCGGCTGCGATGAGCGTCGAACGCACGAAGATCAACCGAAGCCGGAAGATCGACGTGCCGATGGAGAACGGCGGGGGGTTCGTCGCCTGGCTCGTTCCGGCCAAGTGACGGCCGGATCGGATCACTTGGCGCTCTGCTGCACGGCGTAGAGGCTCTTCATCGTAGCGATGTACAGGACACCGTTGGCCGCCATCGGGCTGCCCGTCATGGGGCTGTCCAGCCGGACCGAATGGAGGACCTTCTTCTCCTTGTCGGCCGCCAGAACCCAGAAGTCACGCCGTCGCGTCCCGATGTACACCTTTCCGTCGGCCACGAGCGTCGAGGCCCAGATCTCGCCGTCGCACTTGTGTGTCCAGTGGGCCTTGCCCGTTTCGATATCGACGCAGTGCACGTTGCCGTCGCAGTCGGCGACGAAGGCCATGCCGTTCCAGATCGCGGGGGTCGAGCAGCAGTGGGTCTGCATCGGAAAGGCCCAGATGGGCCCGTCGTCGGTGGTGTCGCCCGTCCGCGTCGCATCGATGCACTGGAGCCAGGCGAGCCGCTTGCCCCACCAGATGTCGCCGCCGACGGTGACGTACAGGCGGTCGTTGTGGAAGACGGGCATGCTCTTGATGTTGCTGGGACTGACTTGGCGGTTGCCGTTGTACTGCTGGACGTTTTCCTTGGGCGCCGTCGGGTCGCAATCGAATCGCCACAGACGCTGGAGCTTCGCGATGCCGTCGGCGGGGACCGATGGCACGGGCTCAAAGGCGTAACAGACGCCGTCCCCCCCGCAGAAGAACACCCGCGTCTGGTCGTTCACCTGGCCGACCGCTGGAGACGACCACGTCGAGTGGATGATGTTCGGGCCGATGTTCTCGTCATCGCGGGCGACCAGTCGTCCGGTGGCCTTGTCGAGCACGATCAGGCTCGGGCCCTCGGGCGTGCGGACGTCCTTGTGCGTGCCGGTCAGTCCGCTGTTGGTGTTGATGTAGAGAAACTGGCCGAGGATGAGAATCGAACAATGGGCTGAATCGTGCGGAAACACGCCGATCTCGGCGGGGATGTCATAGAGCCAGATGACATCGGCGTCGGTGTTCTTCAGCGGCAGGGGGGCCTTGTCGGCCGGGACCATACGTCGGGCCTCGTCGCGATAGGGGCCGTCGTTGCCGTTGGCCAGGCCGTGCAGGTCGAGGCAGACCACCTCGTTGCGATTGGTCACCATATACGCGCGGTCGCCCTCGACGGTGGGCGGCGAACACATTCCGGCCCTGGGCCAGTCCTTGTAGATATCGTCGGAGAGCTTCGGCGCGATGAGCTGCCAGCACAAGGAGCCATCGGCCTCGTTCAGGCACAGGAGGATGCCACGATCGCCTTTGTGGTCTTCGTCGCGGGGGTTGTCGTTGTTGGTGCCGACAAGCACCTTTCCGCCGGCGATGATTGGGGTCGCATAGGTCTGGCTGCCCAGCGGGACGATCCATCTGACATTCTCGCCCGTGGCCGGATCGAAGCGTTCGGGCAGCCCCGTCTCCGGCGATACCATGTTCCGGCTGTGTTGCCGGCCCCACTGGGGCGCATCGGCGGCGCGGGCCGGCGCTGCGATGGTCCCGATCGCCAGGAGCAGAAGACCGGCGAATGCCTTCCGGCGAGCAGGAAGATCGGGTCGCTTCGGGTCGATTTGCACGGCGGTCTGTCGGTGTGGTCTTTGACGGCTCGGTCGTCGTCGCATAGAGGCCCCGGGGTATTGCCCTCAGAGAGTTTTCTGTCACATACGTGCTTGCATTGTACCGGTTCGGCCGGTTCCTCTCAAGGACGGCCTGGAAGGTGCGTCGCTCGACCTTGTGACGCCGTGGCAGGATTTTTTTCCAGCTTGTCTCTTGCGTTCGAGCGGGTCTGTGCGGTAGACTGATGCCTCAAACCGGTCTGCGGTCCTCGATTCTTGTCTCGCGGCCTCCGGATTGTGGGGTGTGGGGACATCTGGGAACGGGCAGCGCCACGAGAGAGCACGAGCCTCTATCCGCGCAGGGAGGAGGCAGGGTACAAAGCATGGATGCTTGACATGGAGGGCTCTATGAAGCTCGAGAAAAGGAAACCTTCCGGCAGGGAGAAGGACGAGGCCGCGATCGAACTGCTCAACAAGCTTCGGGAGAGGCTGTTCAGCGACAACGTTTCCACTGCTCGGCTGGCGGCGTTCAATCTGTCGTGGATGCAGGAAGACGGCTTGGACATTCTCAAGGAGGTCCTTTTCGGGAACTTCCCCAGGACGGCGAAGAAGGCGGCCGCCTACGGCCTTCGGAGCATGAAGGGCCGCATGAGGAAGATGGCGTCAGAGGTCTTGACGGCAGGGGTCAAACACACCGATCGCACCACGCGTGACGCCTGCACCAAGGCACTGTTCATCATGGCCGGTGGACAGCCTCCCAAGCCGGCCTTTCGCCCCAAGCGCAAGCCGGGCAAGGGCAGAATTCAGGAATTCCGCAAAAAAGGCGCCTCGCGGTCCCCGTCGCCCTGGAAGCGTTCCTCATCCGGCCGCCCATAGGCCGGCGATCAGCCTTTTCCCGAGAGCGAAGACGGCGCGGACACGTTTCTGGTGCGCCTCAGGCGACCTTGGCGGGTGAACATGCCTGCCGTTCGGCCATTGCCCGGGCCAGTTCACGGGTCAGTTCAGCCACCAATGCCTTGACCGGTACGATCTCATTGCATCGATAGGCATTCGTTCCGGCAAAGGCGAAGGACTCGTCCAGTTTGCCCATCGCAGCCTTCGCCAGGACCTCAGCGATGCAGTAGGGGGCCTTTCGGGGGTCGCAACTTCGCAGACACTGGCTCTTGCAGAGGAACGGCTTGGTTTCGCCCCGCTTGATGCTCTCGACGAACGCATTGTTGATGACGCGGCCCGGAAGCCCGACGGGGCTGTCGATCAGGGTGATGTCCTCGGGACCGGCGTCCAGATACGCCTGCTTGAAGTTGTCGTGCACGTCGCATTCGTCGGTGCAGACGAAACGCGTGGCCATTTGGACTCCGGCGGCGCCCAGACGGAGGAATCGGGCGATGTCCTGACCGTCGAAGATGCCCCCGGCAGCGATAACAGGGATGGCTGGGAAGAACGAATTGGCCACGACGACGACCTCGGTCACCGTCTGTTCGAGTGTGGGCGCCGAATCGTCGGCGAGGCTCTGCGGAGAATACCCGAGATGCCCGCCGGCCAGGACGCCCTCCACGACCACGGCATCGGGCAGCCGGTGGAAGTGGCTTTGCCAGCGTTTGCAGATGATCTGAAACGTGCGCGCCGACGAGACGATCGGGACCAGTTTCGTGGGGCTGCTGCCGACGTATTGCGGCAGGGACAGAGGCAGTCCCGCCCCAGAGACGATCATGTCCACCTGTTCTTCGGCGGCCACCTTCACAAGCGCTTCGTAGTTCGACAAGGCGACCATGATATTCACACCGATGACTCCATCGGTCAGCTGCCTGGCCTTTCGGATCTCGCTGCGGAGGATGTCCTCCCCCAGCCGATGGGATTGGGAGCCGCGAAGATCCTCGAACAGGCCCAGTCCCGCGCTGGCGATGACGCCGGCGCAGCCGGCGTTGGCGACGGCGGCGGCAAGGCGGGCCCCCGAGACCCTTACGCCCATCCCACCCTGTATGATGGGCAGGCGGATTTCCAGGTTCCCCATTTTCAGGGCCGGTATATGATGATCCTGGCACATGATGTACCCCATTCAAAGAAAGCCGTTGGTGCGAAAGCCACGCCGGGAGTGACCGAACACGTACTCGGTCCCACAAAGGGAGTGTTCGGAAGATGTACCAAGAGGGGCGATCGAGAGGAATCGGATGCGAGATGTTCAGTCGGCGCCGAAAGCTCTAACCCATGAGGGTACAAAAACAGATACACGCCTTCATTTCGCAACCACTATATCATGCACGTTCCTTCTGCGTCAAGGATTCCTGCCGATT
>JAAYBA010000640.1 GCA_012719085.1 Planctomycetota bacterium | reverse complement strand
CGCGAAACAGCAGCAGGGGAACCACGGAGTTCAGGATGTTCCACGCGGGGAACACCATCAGCCAGCTTCGTGCTGTCGTAAGCATGAGGTACCCGGCGTAGAGGCCCGTGCCGGCCGTGACCACCACAGCGAAGCACAGCATCAGCCATTTGACCTCCTTGGGCTTGGGCTTCGGATAGAAGACGCCCAGCAGCGACAGGACCATCCCGATGGCCGCCAAAGGGATGAGGATGGCGAAGTGTTCCGCGAGGGACCACACGACTCTCGCCAGAGGTTCGCCCAGTTCCTCCGAGATCGGCACGGCCAACGCCCACGGGTGACGAGGCGCCTTGGGATCGAGAAGCAGCAGGAGGACGAATGCGGAACTCAGTGCGAACAGTGTCAGGCTGTCATAGCGCGGCAGCAGGGAAGACAGCGCCCGCGTCATCGCCTCTCGCTTGTGTTCCTGTTCGGTCGTGGCCCTGCGCTTGCGCAGCTCCCGGGCGATCTGACGATCGCTCAGACCCCGCTAGTCCGGGGTGTCGGCCGATGCGCCGTCACGCACCGACTCGTCGCCCTTGGTCCTGGACGGCGCCTTGACGCGGACGGTATGCCCGCACGCCGGACACGGGATCTGTGTCCCGGCGAGTCGGCCCTTCGCCCAAATCTTCCTGCCGCAATACATGCACGCAAATCGAATCATTGTCGCATCACCGCTACGAATCATCCCTCTATCGGCATTCCTTCACCAGCATATCCTATCGGAGATGCCGCCCTCAATAGAAGGCGAGGTAACGCTCGTCGATACTGGCGACACTCCGGCTCTTGGCGTCGAAGATGACTCTCTTTGGGCTGGGACTTCCATCAGATTCCCACCTGAATCTCTCCTCATCGGGTGTTTCCGGGTATGTCGTGATGAACATATTGCAGAGTAGGTAGCTTCTGCCGTCGTAGATGAAGCCGATATACTCACGGCAGTAGCAGCGAAGGTTGGCCAGGAGATGCTCGCGGTTGACCGACGTTCGGGTCCTGATGGCTGTATTCTCTGTAAGATGCGACTTCAGGACAGCGTCGAGGCCCTCAATGTCCGCCTGTGCGGGGATCCACACATCGTCGTACTCGCTCGGCGACAGAATCTGCCCGATGGCCGAAGGGTTGCGGATGATTGCCGTGTAGGGCCTTCGTTCGGCCAGCGACGGATCGTTGGCATCGCCGCCCAGCAACGCGACGATGTCGGCGAACCCTCTCTCCCATGCGTGGAATAACGCAGAGTTGCCTTGCGTGTCCTTGGCATCCACGTCGGCACCGTTGGCTATCAGGAGCGCCACCGTTGCCGTATGGCCGCAGCGAGCGGCGATTTGCAGAGGCGTCTGACCGCGACCCTGGTGATTCTCCGCGACTGCGTTGACATCGGCGCCGTGGGAGATCAGCACTTCTGCGACTTGCGCAAAGCCGAGATACGCCGCATCGTGCAAAGGTCTCTGCCCCGCGTTGCCCTGTGCTTCAAGGACCGCGCCGGCGCCAACGAGGAATTCAACGACCTCGACGTGTCCTCCCTGGACGGCCCGATGCAGCGGCGTGTCTGCGCGAGCCTCGCTCGGTCGGGGCGAAGCTTTCCGATGGACGGCCCAAAGTTCTGCGAGCATCGACGGGTCTACCTGCTCCCGACGCACATTGATATCTACGCCGCTGGCGAGGAGTTCGTTGATCTTGTCCAGGCGTCCGATGTAAGCGGCCGTATGTAAGTCGATGTCGGCGCCTCGGGCGAGGAGGAGGCTGACAACCTCTTTGTCGCCACGGAAGACAGCCTTTTCCAGGGCAGTCTCTCCCGATTGGTCTTCCGCATTGAGATTGACGCCGTGGTCGAGGAGCACCCTCGTGACCTCGACGTGTTCGACGGCCCAGTGCAGCGGGGTGCACCCAGCGTTGTCGATGGTATTGACCCTGGCATCGCTTGCGATCAGCAGTCTCGCGACCTCTGCCTGGCCTTGTCCGGCGGCATAATGCAGAGGGACGCGCCCGAGGCCGTCGCGGAGGTTGACGTCCGCGCCGGCTTCCATCAGGCGTCTTGTGGCGGCCATGTCGCCGAGATATGCCGCGAGGTGAACGGTCAGATCGGCGCCTGCCGCTGCCAAGGCTGCAACGACACGCTTCTGGTTCTTCTGCATGGCGCGGACCGCAGGGCTCCGGTCGAGCCGGTCTTTGGCGTCCACATCAGCACCGCTGTCGAGTAGAAGCTGCACCAGATGTCTGTGGTCGCACTCGATGGCGGCGTGCAAGGGGTTCTGGAATTCCTCGCCACCCGGTGCGAGCGTCATCCCCCATGCATCGACGTCTGCGCCTTCGGCGATCAGGTACTGGGCGATATCATGGTGTCCTTGCCGTGCCGCCCGGAGCAGAGGTGTGTCTCCGGTCTGGGTCGCGGCGCCGACTTCAGCGCCCCGACGGACCAGCAGACCCACGATCTCCGTATCACCGAATTCGGAGGCCACATGCAACGGCGTCTCCCCGTCATGGCTTTGGGTGTGGACCTGAGCGCCTCGGTCGATCAGCAGTCTGGCCGCATCGGAAGCGCGCGATCGAAGCGCGGTGTGCAGAGGGGTGAATCCCCAGCGGTCCTGCACGTTGATGTCGGCGCCGTGCATGAGAAGCAGCTCAACGACTTCCCTGCTGCGCAACGCGTTGAACAGGGCCGTCTTGCCCGTTGTGTCCCTCGTATCGAGGTCGGCTCCCCTTGCGATCAGTGACTTGACCTCCGCGACGTTGCCCCGTCCAGCGGCTTGGCGCAGGGCCTCCGCACTATCTTCTGGATGTCTTCCGCATCCGACCAGAAGAAACATCGCCAGGGCCGCGCACGACAAGCCGCTCCGTCCCATTCCGCACATCCTCCCACACGCATACCATGCAGCGGTCTTCTCCCTCCCGGTGGCCCACGTCTGCGGCGACCGGAAGCACCAACTCCATTCTACCAAGGCATCGCCCCGGCAGGAAGTCACGACTTCATCGGCACTTCTTGGCGGATTGCGGCATCCGGGCGGAGCGGGTTCAGGGCAGGTGGGGCTGGATGGTTTGGGCGACCTTTTGGGCCTGGGCGCGGATTCCGTCGGCGTTGAAATGGACGCCGTCCGGGCTGTAGTATTCGGGGTGGTCGATCACGAGCGCGAACAGGTCGTT
>JAAYBA010000639.1 GCA_012719085.1 Planctomycetota bacterium | reverse complement strand
TGTCCTCGACCGCCACGTAGAGTGTGTCGGCCGCGTTGGTCTCGGCGCCGTAGAAGTACAGCCGCAGGGTTCTGGCGTCGTTGCCGGCCCAGTCCTGCGTGGCGTCCCAGGTGCGCGAGGCCTCGGAATAGAAGGGGGCCTCGGCGTTGTCGTACTCCAGCGGCATCGCCTGGCGGCCGCCGTGGACGACGGTCTTCTCGGCGAACGGGGACTGGGCATAGCCGACGAGCGAGCCGGTGTTGTTGGTCCAGCCGTCGATCCAGGTCTGGAAGACGGCCTGGCCGGCGTCGATGTCGTCGGTGTAGCTCTCGATGTCGTCGATGGTGGCATACTCAGCCGTGGTGAAACTCCACAGGTCGCCCTCCCACGTGTCGGGGCTTGCGTCGGGATTGACCTCATCGACTCGCCAGTAATAGACATTGCCGAAGACCAGGTCGGGCACGAAGCTCGCCTGGCTTAGGGTTGCGGCCGGTGTGAGGCTCGCCGGATCGGTGCCGAGATAGACGTTGTGCGAGACCGCGTCGCGTCCGGCCCGCCAGGTCAGGGCGGCATCGACATCCACGTCGATCGCTGCGTCCGCCGGCTCCGGCTGCCGGGCATGCGCCGGAACGAATGTGAACCGGATTTCGCTCAGGCCGAACTGTCCCGTGCCGCCGTAGGCGCTGCTGACCACCAGCCGGGCGTATCTTGCCGGGACGCCGCCGAGATCGACGGTCGTGTTGTATGTATAGGTCGTCGCGCCCGTGGCTCGGGCAAGCTCAACATCGCCCAGTGCCGTCCAGTCGATCCCGTCGAGCGAGTACTCGACCGTCACGTCCTTGGTTCCGAAGCCGAGCAGCGGCTCGAACTGCGTGTTGTGGTTCCAGACGAGCAACTCATGAAGTTGATAGACCCTGTCGAACTCGTACTGAATCCACAATGCCTCGCCCTCGGGGGCGCCTGCCTGCCACATATCAGCGCTGTTGGTCGAGTGCTGGTCGAGGTCGTCGAGCCCCGATCCATCAACGGTGTTCTCCGGTCCCGATCCTGCCTGCGAGACGCCGTTGCTGGTGGCGACGATGCCGGCAATCGGATAGGCGAACGGCTCGGCGGTGAAGCTCCAGACCGCACCTTTGAAGATCGTGTTGTCGGGGGCGGCGTTGACCTCGTCGATGCGCCAGTAGTAGGTCTGCCCGAACTCGAGGAGTTCCGCCGGATCGTATGTGGTGCCGGCCTGGGCTTGGCTGACGAGCACGCCTCGCGGATCGCTCCTGTCCGCGTCGTTGACGTCGTCCCAGTTCGTTCCGAGGTACACGTCATGCGCGACGGCGAATTCGCCGGGCATCCAGTTCAAGACGGTGTCTCGCAGGACATCGGTGGCCTCTTCGGCCGGATCGGGTGCATAGGCCAAAGCACGCGAGACAGGACCCTCGGGCAGAATGAAGTCTTTTTCCGGGTCGAACGTGCCGGTGAACGTCGAAAATGCCACCGACTCGTATTCGCCGATGAGCTGCCGGCCGCCGTCGACGGAGCTGTGCCGAATGTTGCCCCACGAGATCCAGCGAGTGATGTCCTTGGGCGAACCGTTGTCGCTCTGGAAGATCAGAGCGCCGTCCTTGTAGTAGTCGATGGTCTGGGCGCCGTCGTATACGATGGCGTAGTGATGCGTCTCGCCCACGATGGGACTCGGTTCGATATTGTTGTTGACCACCTCGGTGCTGCCGTTCCAGCAGCCGGCCGAGAGTCCGTCGTGGAAGCGGATGAAGCACTGGCCGCCCAGATCCATGATCGGCGCCATCTCACCGCCGGCATCGGTGCGGGTGAAGACCGCCTCGACGACAAAGGCCGTCCCGGTGAACTCGGCGGCGTTCCTGTTGAACGCCGAGGCATCGAACTCGAAGCTCTCCTGATTGCTGCCGTCCGCATTGGTGAGGACGCCCAGCCCTGCGGACACGACTTCCGTCCCGTTATGTGCGGCGAAGCTGCCGGTTGTGTCGATCTCACGCGGTCCCAATTCGTAGGATGTACCGGACAAAGTCCCCGCGAAATCCACGAAGACCACCGGCGTGACCTCGGCCGCACCGGCGAGGGCCGCACCCAGCAAAACGGAACAGACTGCACACACAAACTGCCTGGACATGATGTTCCTCCATCTAAAGAAACTCGAGTGATTTACCGCTCCCGGTCTCGTCCTGGCCTGATCCCGACGTTCATCGGGACCGGGAGGAACAGGACTGGGATACATCGCAGATCGCTTTTGCCGGATGTCGGACTGTACTGATGGATAGGCGCAATCAACACCCTCTCCGTTGTCTTGAACCATCTGGTTTCCCAACTCCTCCGGTCGCGGCTTGCGTTCGATGCGGGCACTACCGCCTCACCGGGCGTGGCGCACACCGCCTCCGAAGACGCCGCGAACTTGGTTAGTATGCCATATTTCGTCTCGTACTGCAAGGCATGATTGCGTTTTTGTTTCGCCACTTTGCGGTTGCCAGGGCGAACCAACCGCGCATCCCGTGTCCCCGAGTTGAAGAGGTACGATGAACTTGAGCCCATGCCATATCGGTCGCATGGGCCCAAGCCATCCTACTGACTTGCAGAGGCCGGAGCCACGATCCTGCTCTACGTTGCCGTGGCTGATCTCTGCCCGCTCCATTGCCGCAGTTACTCGCCAACGGTGGCAGGGCGGCCAAAGCCGATGTCGTCGATGTAGACGGTGCCGGTGCCTCCGGTGATCGGGCTGGTCTTGCTGCCGACGCCAATGGCCATCTTCTGAATGCGGCTGAGGTCCAAACCGGCTAAGTCACCGTACGAAATTTCCCATGCCTGCCATGTTGGACGCGCGGTGATCGCCTCGTCGGCGCTCACGATGGTCACGCTCTTGCCCGTGGCGTCCTCGAGTCGCACATACATTGGTTCGGCCGAGTTGCCCACGGGTTGAGCGACGCCGATCGCCGCCGTCTGCCACGGGCCGGTCACCTCGCCGGTTGTTGACAGGTTCGAGAATTCCGCTGCCGTCGTCGCACTGGTGCTGTGGCTGGTCAGCGCCAGGCCGATATAGACGTTGGGGGCCATCCCGATTTCCAGGGTGGGACTGACGGGGATATCGACCCAGGTGACGCCGTCGGCCGACTGCTGGGCGGTGAAGACGTTGCCCGTTCGGGTCAGCTTCACCCAGTGCGGTATGGCGATATCGGGCACATCCGTATTGGCGCTGTCCTGGCCGGCTATGGGACGGCGCTGGAACGAGACGCCATGACCTGGCTCCGGCGTCACAGCCACGAAGGCGTGCTTTGAGCCGGCTTCGAGCGTCTCACGGATCATCACGCCCGCCTTGGCCCACTCGTCGCTGCGCACCAGGCTGTCGACGCGGACGACAATCGAGCCGTTGCCGTTGAGGTTTCTGTAGGCGAAGCGGAACTGATCGGCGGTGCCCCAGATGTCTTCCCCGATCGCGCTCATGATGATCCGCCCGTCGGCCGCTTCCTTGAAGTCAGGCGCATTGCCACGGACGTGGAGCACCAGTGTGTCGGCGCCGTTGCCCGTCCAGTTCTGTGACGAGTCGAAGACGCGCTCGGCCTCGGAATAGAATGGCGAGTCCGCGTTATCGTATTGCAACGGCATGGACTGACCGCCGTTGCGTACGATGACCTTCTCGGCAAAAGGGGCCTGGAGGTAGCCGACCGTCGAGCCGGTGTTGTTGACCCATCCGTCGAGCCATGTGTCGAAGATTGCCTGTCCGGCATCAATGTCGTCGGTGTAGGTCTCGAATCCGTCGATCAAAGCATACGGCTGTGTCAAGAAGCTCCAGATGTCGCTGCTCCAGACGGGGTTTGCATCGGCCGGATTGATGGCATCGACCGTCCAGTAGTATGTGCGGCCGAATTCAAGGTCTTCCGGTGCGAATGTGGCGGCGTCAACCGTGCCAACCAGGGCCAGTTCCGCCGGATCCGAACCCAGATGCACATCGTAGGAAACCGCGTCGCGGCCGCTGCGCCAGCGCAGAACGCTGGCGACATCCACATCCGCGGCGTTGTCCGCCGGCTGTGGCTCGCGGGCATGGGCCGGGATGTACAGGAAGCGAACCTCGCTGAGACCGAACTGGCCCACCTCGCTCCATCCGCTTTGGACGGTCAGACGGACGTATCGGGCCGGAACACCGCCGAAATCGACGGTGGTATTGTAGACGTAGGTGGCCTTGGCCGTGGCGCGGGCCAGCTCGACATCGCCGAGTGCGACCCAGTCCTGGCCATCCACCGAGTACGCGACTGTCACGTTCCGCAGCCCGATACCGAGCACCAGTTCGAACATGACGTTGTAGTTCCAGACGCGCATCTCATGGAGTTTGTAGACGCGGTCGAACTCATACTGAATGTGGAGAGGTTCTTCATCCGGCGGATTGACCAGCCACATGTCGGTTGCGGCGGTGGAATGCTGGTCATTCTCGTTGATGCCCGAGCCATTGACGGTGTTCTCAGGCCCGGCCCCTTCCTCGGAGGTCCCGTTGGTGGTGGCGACGATGTCTGCGATGGGATAGACGAACGGCTCGGTGGTGAAGCTCCAGACGTTGCCTCGGAAGATCGTGTTGTCCGGGGCGGCGTTGAC
>JAAYBA010000099.1 GCA_012719085.1 Planctomycetota bacterium | reverse complement strand
TCCCACCCGCGACGGCGCAAGTCCTCGGCCGTCGTCGGCAGGAATCGATCGATTGGATTGACGCTCTTGCCCATCGGCCCATTATACCACGCCCCCGGGGCTTGTATCTCGTATCTCGTCGTTCGTATCTCGTGAAAGCGCCGTAGGATGGGCTTTAGCCCATGCGGAACCGGCAGAGGGGCAAGTGCGAAGTTTCAAGTGTGAAGTTGGAGGCACAGAGGCGTGGGCCTTCCTCCTACAGCCTCCCGCCTCCAGCCTGAAAACGCAGCCGTAGGGTGTGCCCCGCACACCATCGCATGGCTTTCCGTTGCATTGCCGCTGCCCAGGCGCTACGATGATACGCACGTGCGCAGGAAGGCAACAGGGATAGGATCGTAAAGGAACTTGCAGATGACGGCGATGGACTTGGGCATCTCACAGGAGCAGATCGAGCGGTTCTGCAACCGCTGGAAGATCAGCCGGCTGGCCGTCTTCGGCTCGGCGGTCGGGGGCAACCTGCGCCCCGACAGCGACATCGACCTGCTGGTCGCGTTCGCTCCCGACGCCGACTGGAGCATGTTCGACCATTTCGCGATGGAGAACGAACTGTGCCGGCTGTTCGGACGAGAGGTCGATCTCGTCAGCATCCAGGCTCTCGAAGAGAACCCGAATCCCACCTATCGCCGTGAAATCATCGGCTCCGCGAGGCAGATCTATGCTGCGTGACGACAGCCTCCTGCAAGACATGCTCCGTGCCGCCGAGCAGATCGAGCGATTCATGGATCAAATGGATTTCGAGCGATTCGCTCGCCGACGCCAAGACGCAGTCAGCCATCCTGCATCAGTTCCTCCTGATCGGTGAGATTGCCAAGCGACTCAGCGACGATTTCAAGAGCACCTACGCTTCCATGCCCTGGTCGGCCATGGCGCGGATGCGGGACAAGCTCATCCACCACTATCGTGGCGTCGATCTCCGCGAGATCTTCAAAGCCGCTGACGTCGAAATCCCCAGGCTGATCGCATTCCTTCGCCGGCAACTGCTCGGCGGCGAATAGCGCCGCAGGATGGGCGGAACCCTCGTACGGTGTGCCCCGCACACCATCCCTCCTACAGCCTCCCGCCTCCAGCCTGAAAACACAGCCGCAGGGTGTGCCCCGCACACCATCGGCCGGAGAGATTCTCGCACGTCGCCGCCGGTCCGAGTTCGCACCCGGCCCTTCGTTTCGTAGACTTTGGATGGACGGCTTTTTGGATGGATGGGTGTCGGTTCGCTCGCGCATACCACGTAGAGAACGGGCAAGGCAGATGGCTACCGCTACGGACCTCATCAGGCGTCTTCGGCACAGACGCAGCGAGATAGAGGGAGAACTGGGCTACTTCGGTCTGGGCGGCTGGTGGTCGTCCGCTTTCACGAGAGTCGAGCGGGACCACATCGAGGCCAGCTTTCATCCTCCCGGCCTGCCCGCCGGCGGCAAACCGCTGACTACCGGCCGAGGCGGGTCGAACTACCACAGCGCCGCCATTCTGCTGACCGCTCTGGCCGCCTGCCTGAGAGACCTGCCGCAGGACAGACCCCTGGCGTCCAAAGTCCTCGCCAAGGCCGAAGAACGGGCCCGAGCCGAAGACGACGTGATCGGCCTGCACCTGGTCTATCAGGAGATGATTCGCCTGCACAGCAAGTGGCGAGACCAGTTCTCCGATGCCCTGAACCTGATCTTCGGCGCCTGCCACAAGCAGGTCGCCATCGCAGAGGCCGCGGCCCAGGCCTTTCACGATCTGCGCCCCCACACAGCGCTGCCCGCCCACCTGGGCTATCTGACGCTGGCCGTTCTCCTGGAGCAGGAGGGCTCGTATCGCAAGGCCATTGAAGTATGCAAGCAGGCCCGCGACCAAAGGTGGGATGGAAACTGGACCTGGCGCATCGGAAGTCTGGCCAGGAAGCGAGACGAGCAGGACCTCGGCGAGACCTACATCTCCCGCTCCGGCCTCGGCCCGGTCTGACCCTCGCGCCGCCGTCGCGAGCAGATATGTAGGATGAGCTTTAGCCCATGCGGAACTCTCGTAGGGTGTGCACCGCACACCATCCCACCCCCGCCTCAGGATTCGCGACCGCCAATTCCCATATGGCAAGAATGCGTCCCCTATCACAGGTCATCAGAAATAGGTGCCTGTCCCTCCGCCTAGGACGCTTCACACTCTCCCCGCAGGCCGGAGGCTGTAGGCTGGAGGCTGGAGACGAGCGACGAGATACGAGAGACGCCTGCTCGGCGGCAAGTCACAGGAATGAGGCTCTTGCGAGCCCACTACGAACGATGGTTGACGGTTCTCAGTTGTCCGTTGTCAGTTCACGCATCCCGCGCGACGCAGGCCGTCGTAATACGCTTCACGCTTCACGCTTCACACTCTTCCCGCAGGCCGTAGGCTGGAGGCCGCAGGCTGTAGGCGAGATACGAGATACGAGATACGAGATACGAGCGACCAGCGACGGCCCCCGGCCGTCGGGGGGGGGAATTTGCTTGACGGGGGGCGGGGTTTTCGATATGATGGTGCTTGTTGGGGGGGAATTCGGATTGTCGGAGCGCGTGGCACATGGTATCGACCCGTACCCATGGCATGGCCGCCGCACAGGTAGTCTTCGTTCTGCCGTTCCTGCTCTTCGGTTGCCCGGCCATCCGGGCGGCTGCCGCCGGGGTCGAGGATATCCGGACCGGGCTTGTCGGAACGGCCGGGAACGACATTCTCGTCAACACACAACCTCTGGACGTCAACGCGATCCTGGAGACGGCGTCCGACCAGGATGTAACGACATCGGCGGTGGGCATCGACGGCCTCGCCGGCAACGACTCGGTCGCCGCTGCCGCGAACATCACCACAAATGCGTCCTCGACGATGGATGCGCCCTACGTGCCGTTCCGGCTGGGGGGCACCACGGCGGCGTCTTCGAGCACGGGCCTGGCGGGCGGCGACGGGGCCGACCTGCTGCTGAACCTGGCGTCGATCTTCCCGACCGCCCTGTCGCACGCCGAGATCATGGAAGTGATCCTGCAGATCGATATCGGTGCGACGGACTTCCCGACGGCCTCGACCTCGCAGGCCATCGGGATCGAGGGCGGCGCCGGTCCGGACCACATCGAAAGCACCGGCGTGCTGGACGCCAGAGCCACCTCGCAGACCCTCGTCAAGGAGGCCCGGATCAGCGCCGTCGAAGTGCCGCTGGAGACGCTGGCGTTCGGCGACGCCACGACCTCGGCGACGTCCGTGGCGGTGGGCATCCTTGGTGATGGGCTGACGGGGACCTCGGCCGCAACGCCGGACGCTACCGAGATCATCACGAATCATGCTTCGCTGTCGGCCGTCGCATCGGCCACATCGGCCACCGAACAGGGGATGGTCGAACTGATCGGGGCGGCTCGGGTGGACGACTCGACGAGCGCCGGCGCCTCGTCTGCCGGGATCGTGGCCGGGGCAAACGACAGCCGGATCACCAACTACCATACGATCTACTCCGAGGCCGTTTCTTCGGCCGATATGACATCGGTCGAGATCAAGATGAAAGGGTTCATGCTCAAGCCGGCCTTCGATCTGTTCGGTCTGGACGTGGGAACCTTCCAGACGGTCGCCGATTCGGTGGCCGTCGGCATCGCGGGGGACGTCGGCGACGATACGATCGTCAACGCCGGCTCCGGGGGGAGCGGCGAGATCGAGGCATACGCCCGCGCCGAAGCGGATTCGCAGATCTACACCTTCTCGATCTCCCCGCCTCTCGGCGGCGGTGGGGAACAGGCGGCCGGCGCCCTTGTGGCGGGCAGTCTCGCCCTGCCCCATGTGGTGACGGCGACAGGCGACGACGATTCGGCCTCTGCCTATGGCGACGCCAGCACCGTGGCGACCTCCTACGCGGCGGGAATTCTCGCCGGCGACGG
>JAAYBA010000011.1 GCA_012719085.1 Planctomycetota bacterium | reverse complement strand
TGGTTCTGGTGTCGAGGGCCTCTGTCGCAGGTGAGATGGATGGTGACGGGATCGACGTGATTCCGCGACCGGTCTTGGCCGAACGGCTGGAAGGGGTCTTTCGCATCACGCCATCGACACGCATCCTGGCGGAGGGGGCTGCGGCGGCTGAAGCGAAGAAGCTGGTCGAGGCTCTGGCACCGGCGATGGGATTCTCTCTGGAGCTGACGGCGTCGTTGCAGCCGGGCGAGAGGGCGATCGAGATGAGACTGGACGAGAGCCTCTCGGTGCTCGGCGTGGAAGGGTATGAGTTGCGTGTGACGTCGGAGCGAATCGCGATCGTCGCGACGCAGCCGGCGGGGCTGTTCTACGGCATCCAGACCTTGCGCCAGCTTCTGCCTGCGGCGGTCTTCGGTCGCACGAAGGCAGAGGAGGTGATATGGGATGTACCCTGCGCCAAGATCACCGACCATCCGCGTTTTGCCTGGCGGGGCCTTCTGGTCGATCCGGCCCGGCACTTCATCGCCAAGCGGGATCTGCTCCGTTTCATCGACGTGATGTCGCTGCACAAGTTCAGCCGCTTGCAGATCCATCTGACTGACAACGAGGGCTGGCGGATCGAGATCAGGAAGTACCCGAAGCTGACCGAGATTGGTTCGAAGATGGACTGGAACCTTCGCCACCGCGACGGGACCGGCCCGCGATGCTTTGGCTTCTACACGCAGGACGACATGCGTCAGATCGTTCAGTATGCGGCGGATCGCCATATTACGGTCGTGCCGGAGATTGAGATGCCGTTCCACACCGGCGCCGCGATCGTGGCCTACCCGGAACTGGGCATTGCCCCCGGGCACCTTGTCCCGCTGCCGATCGAGCAGCGATGGCATCAGACCAGCGGCCTGATCGCGCCCCGTCCGGAGACGGTGGCTTTCTTCCAGGATGTGCTGACCGAGATCATGGAGCTGTTTCCGAGCCAACACATCCACATCGGCGGTGATGAGGCCAACATCGACCTCTGGACGAACGACCCCGAGATGCAGACGCAGATGGAACGACTGCAACTGGCGGACGCCCATGAGCTGCACAGTTGGTTCATCAAGCAGATGGACGCTTTTCTGGCGCGTCACGGCCGGCGGCTGGTGGGCTGGGATGAGATTCTCCAGGGCGGTCTGGCCCCCGGGGCCACGGTCATGTCGTGGCGGGGTGAGCAGGGGGGCATTGCGGCCGCCAACGCCGGGCACGATGTTGTGATGGCCCCGACGTCGCATACATACTTGGACTACTATCAGGGGCCGGCCGAGTCGGAGCCTTTGGCGATCGGCGGCGACCTGCCGCTGGCCAGGGTTTATTCCTACGATCCGATCCCTGCGCCTATCGAGGCCGATAAGGTCCATCACGTGCTGGGCGTACAGGGGCAACTGTGGGGTGAGTTCATCGCCACGCCCGAGCATTTGGACTATATGGCCTATCCGCGTGCCGCGGCGCTGGCGGAGGTCGGCTGGTCCGCGAAGGAGGCGAAGGATGACGCGCAGTTCGTCGGCCGGCTGCGTCGTCATCTCGAACGCCTGCGGACTCTCGGCGTGCACTTGCGAGCGCTTGACTGACGAGGAAACCGTTACGGATCGGCGGTCTGCGGGACGAGCTCGATCTCGTAGATCCTGGGCCAGCACTTTCCCGTGACGAGCAGGTGCCCCGTCTCGGCGATGTAGGCGATGCCGTTGAGGACGATGTTGGAGGGGCTGTATTGCGGGGGGATGTAAAGCCCGGTCAGATCGACCCAGCCGGTGACGCGTCCGGTCTCGGGGCAGATGATTGCGATGTAGTCGGTCGGAAGGATGTTGGCGTAGATCTTCCCGTCGATGTATTCCAGTTCGTTGATCTGCCGCAGCGGTCGCCCGTTGTGGTGGACCCGGATCCGGTCGGTTTCAGCGTACGTGTTCGGATCGAGAAAGCGCAGTACGGCGGTGCCGTCGCTAAGGATCAGGCGCGTCCCGTCGCTGGTCAGGCCCCAGCCCTGGCCTCTGTACGCAAATTGACCCAGCTCGCGAAACGTCGTCTTGTCGTAGATGAACGCGACCTGCGACTTCCACGTCAACTGAAGGATCTTCTCACCGAAGAGGGTGATTCCTTCGCCGAAGTACTGGTCGGGCAGGCGGAGCCTCTTGACGATTCGGTCGTTCTCGAGGTCGCGCTTGATCAGGGCCGACTGCTTGTAGAGGCCGGTCCCCTCGTAGAGGTAGCCGTCTTCGTAGACCAGACCCTGAGTGAAATTGCGCGTATCGTGTGAATAGGTCTTGATGATTCGGTACCCATAGTAGGCGACCGAGGGCTGTGCCGGCTCGGGTTCGCTCGTGGCTGCCGCCGCATTCGGATCGGCATCCTGCTGCTGCTGCGACGACGCCGGAGCCTGTTTGGACGAGAGGATCAGTCCCGCACAGAACACGAGCCAGGTCACAAGCCAGCGAAATGCGTCCCGACGGACGTCGGGCTCACCCCACGTGCCGGCGCGGGCGCCCGAACCCGATCGCTCTTGTGCTGCCTCTTGATATGGCATGGACCTCTTCTCTCATGCGTAGTGGCCTTGCGAGACGATCCAATCGTATCGCCGGACGGCGTCTGCGTCAAGGAGACACTGGGCAGCGGAGCGGCGAAATGGGCTTGACGGTCGTCGGCGGGCCCGGTACGCTGGCCCACGTGAACTGGAGCCGATTGCTTCTTCTGAGGCGCGCGTATCGAAATGCGACGAGAGCATGAGCGATTTCAACCGAAGGCGAGGGGGCAAATCCATGGTCCGGTCGGGAGGTGTGATATGTCTGGCAAAGTCAAGGCGGGTCTGCCGGTTGTCCTGTTCTCTGTGGCGTTGACGGCGGGTTCATGCGCGCCGGTTCGGCTCTGTTGTGAGTCACGAGGGACCGATCTGTTGGCGACAGGCCTGGTGGGCTGGCAGCAGATCGGCGGCGAGCGGGGCGATTGGCGGCTCGAAGACGGCGTACTCTCCGGTCGCGCGGTATCGGGGGATGCGGCCGGACCCCGTTGGCTGGCGACGGTGGACCAATACGACGATTTCGAGCTGTCACTGGAGTTTCGAATCGCGCCCGGGGCCGACAGCGGCGTTTTCGTTCGAGCGCCGCTGCGGGGCGACCCGACGTATGCGGGAATGGAAATCCAAATTCTCGATGACGCGACCCGCGACTGGGGCACGCTGCGTGCCGACCACGTCAGCGGCAGTATCTATGGCGTGCAGGCGCCCTCCGAACGGATGAGCGGCCAGGCGGGCCAATGGCAATCGATGGTGGTGGCTTGCCGTGGGTCCCGTGTCAAGGTGGCCCTGAACGGCCGGAAGGTGGTCGATACGGATACGACGTACTATCCCTACCTGTATGCCGATCATCCGGGCCTGACCCGAGAACGAGGTTATATCGGCTTGCAGTACCACAGTGGTGTGGAGTTCCGCAGGATTGCGATTGAACCACGGGTGAAATGACTGTCGGCGAAACGGCGTGTGTCAGGTGACATCCGTAGGCGTCTTGGCCGGTCAACGGGTGAATTGATGTTGAAGAACCAACCACTTTCGAAGGGGCATCGATGAATCAGAAAGCAAATCTCTATGGTGTCTCCCGTCGTGACTTCATCAAGGCCTCGGCCGCTTCTCTGGCGGGTCTGGGTCTGGCGAGCCGGGCCTATGCGGCCGGGTCCGACACCGTCCGCGTCGGCCTGATTGGCTGCGGCGGCCAGGGAACGCGGGACCTGATCAGTTGCGTTCGCAGCTCGCCGGGCGTGGAAATCGTCGCGATGGGCGATCTGTTCAAGGACCATCTGCAACAGTCCCTCGCGAAGCTTAAGGAGGAGGTGCCGGCGGCGGTGAAGGTCGGGCCCGACAAGCAGTTCGTCGGTTTCGATGCGCACCGGCGCGTCGTGCAGTGCGACCTGGACATGGTGCTCCTGACGGCGCCGCCGCATTGGCGGGCCGAGCACTTCCAGGCGGCCGTCGAGGCAGGCAAGCACGTGTTCATGGAGAAGCCGGGGGGCGTGGACCCCGTGGGCATCCGATCCGTGATCGCCACAGCCGAAGTGGCCCGGCAGAAGCGGCTCAGCGTGGTGGCCGGAACGCAGCGGCGGCACAGCAAGAAATACCAGGAGACCATTCGTCGCATTCACGACGGGCAGATCGGCGAGATTGTCGCGGCCCAGGCCTACTGGAACGGTGGGGACATGCTCGGATACTGGCAATGGTGGGACAAGGGCAATCTGTCGGATATGGAGTGGCAGTGCCGCAGTTGGCCGTGGTTCACCTGGACCAGCGGCGACCACATCGTCGAGCAGCACGTGCACAACCTCGACGTGATTAACTGGGCGCTCGACGCCCACCCGGAGCAGTGCATGGGCATGGGTGGCCGGGAGGTGCGCAACCTGGGCAACATCTACGATCATTTTGCGGTCGAGTACGAGTATGCCAGGGGCGTGCGGGTGGCCAGTCAGTGCCGCCAGATCAACGGCACGACCAGCCGTATCGCCGAACGTATCGTGGGCACGAAGGGCTACGCCGACGTGGATCGCGGCGTGATCGTTGGCGAGAAGCCCTTCTCGTATGAGGGCCCCGATCCAGATCATTACGTCCAGGAGATGGCCGACCTGATCGAGAGCATTCGCAAAGGCTCACCGATCAACGAAGGCAAGCAGGTGGCCGAGAGCACGATGAACGCGATCATGGGACGCATGAGCGCCTACAGCGGCCGGGCCCTGAAGTGGGACTGGGCGATGAAAGCCTCAAAGGAGGATCTGCGGCCGCCGAAGTACGACTGGATCGATCTGCCGGAGCAGACGGTCGCCGTTCCAGGCCAGACGCCGCTGGTTTAATCGGGTCTATGCATGAAACCGATCTGTGGGATTTCGCCATATTATTGAATCGCCGAAGCTGAGGTCGAACAACCGACCGGATTGGGGTACTGAGATGGAGAATCGAGGAAAACACGAGCAATTGTCGAGACGGGATTTTGTGAAAGGTGCTGCGGCCGGAGCGTTTTCCGTGGCAGCCCTGTCGGGCCTGAGTCCACGGGCGTATGCCGCCGGCAGCGACAAGGTGCGTCTCGGCCTGATCGGCTGCGGCGGACGGGGCATGCACGACACCTTGAGGTGTCTGATCTCCGCCCCGAACGTCGAGCTGGTGGCCTTGGGCGATATATTCAAGGAAAGAGTGGACTCCGCTCGCAGGCGTTTCACCAGCCGGCCGGTCGACGACGAGGGCAAGCCGACTTCCGACAACGTGGCCGACAAAGTGAAGTTGACCGAAGAGAACTGCTTTGCCGGTTGGGACGCCCACACGAAGGTCCTGGCGACAGATGTGGATATGGTGATCCTGACGACCCCGCCGCAGTTTCGTCCGATGATGCTGAAGGCGGCCGTCGAGGCCGGCAAGCACGTGTTCATGGAGAAGCCCGTTGCGGTCGATCCCGTCGGGGTGCGCTCGGTGATCGCCTCGTCGGAACTGGCAAACCAGAAGGGCCTGACCATTGTGGCCGGCACGCAGATGCGACGGATTTCGCACCTCGTCGAGGCCATGAAGCGGATTCGCGATGGCGCGCTGGGAACGATCCAGAGCGGTCAGTGCTTCCGATTGGGCGGGGCCATGCGG
Organism: Planctomycetota bacterium; assembly: GCA_012719085.1. Lineage (GTDB taxonomy): Bacteria > Planctomycetota > Phycisphaerae > Sedimentisphaerales > Anaerobacaceae > Anaerobaca. Next base: position 7,445 of record JAAYBA010000011.1, on the reverse strand, counting down.
GGCTGGGGCCCTCAGGAGCGTGATCCGAGTTGGTCGGAGATGGAATGGCAACTGCGCCGGTGGTTGTTCATGACCTGGCTGAGCGGTGACTTCATCGTCGAGATGCACGTGCACGATCTCGACCTGATCAACTGGGCCCTGGACGGGTCTCCGGTGCAGTGCTTTGCTCTGGGGGGCCGACAGCAGCGGGTCGAGCCCGAGTACGGCGATTCCTACGACCATTTCGCGGTGGAATACGACTACGCGAACGGGGTGAGCGTCTCGTACAAGGGTGCCCAGCAGGACGGCATCGCCAATCCGCACTACGGGCACATCGTCGGGACCAAGGGCTCGGTGCGGCTGGACTTCGGGCGAGCGGTGTTCGAAGGCGACTACACGGCGGAGATCGCCTGGGACCGCCACGATCCCTGCCTGACCCAGCACGCCGACCAGATTGCCGCCATTCGCGAGGGCAAGCGCCTCAACGAAGGCCGGCAGGTCGCCGAAAGCACCTTGACGGCGATTATGGGTCGAATGAGCGCCTATACGGGTCGGGCGATGACGTGGAAATGGGCGATGAACGGATCGAAGCTGGACCTGACCCCTCCGGCGTACGAGTTTGGCGATCTTCCGACGCCGGAAGTGGCCATTCCGGGCAAGACCCGGCTGATCTGAACGCAGGCGAATGGCATTCGATAGAAGGAGTCCGAAAATGACGCGTTCATCGAACAATTGGCTGGTTGTCGTCGCGGTGCTGTTGATTGTCCTGGCGACGGGACAGGCCGTGACGGCCCAAACGGCCGGGCCAACCGTACCGAAAGAGAAGATTGTCCTGTGGAACGGTGTGGATTACACAGGCTGGAAGCTGTTCCTGCCCGACGCATCGGCCGATGTAGCCAAGACGTGGTCCATTGACAAGGGTGTGCTGCGCTGCGAAGGCCGCCCGGCCGGCTACATGCGGACGGAGACGTCGTATGCCGACTATCACCTGCACGTCGAATGGCGCTGGCCCGGCAAGCCGGGCAACAACGGCGTCCTCGTGCACATGAGCGGCCAGGACAACGTCTGGCCTAAGAGCCTCGAATGCCAGCTCCAGGCGGGAAGCGCCGGCGATTTCTGGGTGATCGGGGGCGTCGAAACCGCCCAGCACGCAAAAGGCGGCTCCCGCGTCCAGGGTCGGCGCACGATCAAGCTGCGCGACAGCAGTGAGAAGGAGCCAGGCCAGTGGAACGCCTACGACATCATCTGCAAAGACGACTGGGTGGTCGTGCTGGTCAACGGCGTGCTCCAGAACGTGGCGACCGAATGTTCCGAACGCGGCGGCAAGATCTGTCTCCAGAGCGAAGGTGCAGTCATCGAGTACCGCAACTTCTGGATCGCGCCGGTGGAGTAGCCCCGGCCGGGGCCCAGTCGCACCCTGGGGCATCGAATACATAGGAAACGACAATGGGAGCGGGTCGATGGGCTCGCTCCCGTTCTTTTGCTCGGCTGTGGCGGTTGAGCGTAAGAAGCGACGAGGTATGGATTGGATATGAAGGTACTGGTGGCGGCCAAATGCGGGTTCTGTCCGGGGGTGCGTAATGCGATCAGCATGGCGGAAGAAACGCTCCAGCGGTCCGGGGCGGGTCAGTCGGTGTATTGCCTCGGCCCGATAATCCACAACAAGGATGAGGTGGAACGACTGCGCACGTCGGGGCTGCACACGGTGGACTCCGTCGACGAGATGGATTCGGGGACCGTCCTGATCCGCTCCCACGGGGTCGCTCCGAGCGAGCTGAACCGGCTCAAGGAACAAGGGTTTCACATTGTCGATGCCACCTGCGTCCTGGTCAAGCGCCTCCAGCAGATCGTCAAGCAGCTCGAAGCCGAGGGCTACGAGGTCGTGATTATCGGCGAGGAAAACCATCCGGAGGTTCAGGGCGTCGTCGGGTGCGTGGGCGACGTGGTCGTCGTGGCCGGCGAGGACGATCTGGACAAACTGCCCAGGAACGGCCGGCTGGGCATCGTCTGCCAGACGACGCAGAGCCCCGAGCATCTGGGCGCCATGCTGGACGCCATCGCCCGACGCAGCTTCAGCGAGTTGAAGGTCATCAACACCCTCTGCAAGGAGGCGATCAAGCGGCAGGAATCGGCCATCGAACTCTGCCAGCAGGTCGATGTCATGTTCGTCCTGGGCGGGTTGCACAGCGCCAACACCCGCCGGCTGGCCGATCTGTGCAAAAAACACAACAAAGCCACCTTTCACTTGCAAAACTGGGAAGAACTTGATAAAAAAATACTTTTTGGCAAGACGGTTGCCGGTGTGACGGCAGGGGCCTCCACGCCGAACTGGGTCATTGAAGAGTTTGTCGAGCATCTGGAACGATTCGGCGAAGAACGGTGAATGGGCCGTCGGGTCGCCTTCGGTCATATGCGTCCTCTGCTGCGTGAGCAGGGGGCTTCCAATATCAACTTGGATGGATGCAATGCGGCATTGAGGCCGGCCGATGTGTATGTGGAGCATTGGCCGGTCGCACGGAAAGACTCCACAGGGGAATCAGAATCATGGTAGATCGAAACCTTGTCAACAAACTGGGTTTGTCCGACGACAAACTCGAAGAGCAGATCGGCGAGATGTTCGGGGACGGCGAGAACCAATATCTCGAACAGATGCTCCAGAAGAAGGTGGACTCGCGTCTTCCGGGGACCATTCTCAAAGGCACAATCGTCTCGCAGATCGGCAACGACGTGATCGTTGAGGTGGGCCTCAAGAGCGAAGGTGTGGTCGATGCCGGTGAATTCGGCAGCCCCGACGAGATCGCGCCGGGTCGCGAGATCGAGGTGCTCCTCGAAGACACCGACTCCGACGGCGGGCTGATCCTGCTGAGCAAGCGCAAGGCCGACACGATCCGCGGCTGGGAACACATCATCAACACCAAGCAGGAGGGGGACGTCGTCAGCGGCAAGGTCATCCGCCGGATCAAGGGCGGCCTGCTCGTGGACATCGGGGTTCCGGTCTTCCTGCCGGCCTCCCAGGTGGACATCCGCAAGCCGGGCGACATCAGCCGGTTCATCGGCAAAGACGTCGAGTGCAAGATTCTCAAGATCGACGTGGAGAATCGCAATATCGTGGTCTCCCGTCGCAAACTCATCGAGGAAGATCGCCGCGCCAGCAAAGAGAAGATCCTCACCGAGATCGAGGTCGGTCAGCTTCGCAAGGGGATCGTCAAGAACATCGCGGACTTCGGCGTGTTTGTCGATCTCGGCGGCTTGGACGGTCTGCTGCACATCTCCGACCTCAGTTGGGGCCGCATCTCTCACCCCTCCGAGGTGGTCGATCTGGACCAGGAGATCGAGTGCGTGGTCATCGGCGTCGACAAGGACAACGAGAAGATCTCGCTGGGTCTCAAGCAGAAGAGCGCCAGCCCATGGGAAAACGTCGAGGCGAAGTACCCTGTCGGCATCAAGGTTCAGGGCAAGGTCGTCAACGTGATGAACTACGGCGTCTTCGTCCGCCTGGAAGACGGCATCGAAGGTCTCGTGCACATCAGCGAGATGAGCTGGACGCGGCGTCTGTCGCACCCGAGCGAGATGGTCAATCTCGGCGACGAGATCGACGTCGTCGTGCTGAACGTCAACAAAGAGAAGCAGGAGATCTCGCTCGGCATCAAGCAGACCGAGCAGAACCCGTGGGAGCTGGCGGCCCGCAAGTACCCGCCGGGCACCGTCGTGACCGCCAATGTCCGCAGCATGACGAACTTCGGCGCCTTCGTCGAGATCGAGCCGGGCATCGACGGCATGGTCCACATCTCCGACCTGAGCTGGACCCGCAAGTTCGGGCACCCCAGCGAGGCGCTGGAGAAGGGCCAGGAGGTCAAGTGCGTTGTCCTCGAGGTCAACGAGGCCAAGCAGCGGATCTCGCTGGGCATCAAGCAGATGACCGAGGACCCGTGGATTCGGGCCATTCCCGAGAAGTACATCCCCGGCCACATCATCAAGGGCAAGATCGCCAAGCTGACCAATTTTGGCGCGTTCGTCGAGCTCGAGCCCGACCTCGAAGGCTTGCTCCACATCTCTGAACTGGCCGATCACAAGATCGACAAGCCGCAGGATGTGGTCAAGCCCGACGATGAGGTCGAAGTCAAGATCCTCAAGGTCGATCCCGAAGCGCGCAAGATCGGGCTGAGCCTGCGAAGGGTGCAGTGGGCGGCGGAAGAACATGCGGCCACGCCGACCAAGCCTCAGCCTCAGGCGAGAGCGACTCCCGAGAGCTCCTATCCTTCCGGCGGTGATACGCTGGGCATCACGCTTCGCTCGGCCAAGCCGGCCGCGCCCGAAACGCCGGAGTCACAGAGCAGTGATGAAGGGCAGGAACCTGCCGCCTCGTAAAATGGAACGCATGCTTTGACGCATCGTTGTGTGCGATTTCGAAGGGCCCTCCGGGTGTTGTGGAGGGCCCTTTGCCATGCGCCGGCGCGCCGTGGTTGCCGCTGCGGCAGCCGACAGGTATAATGAAGCGATTGGCAATGGAATGGACGGACGATCCTTGAAAGGTCATCGCGATGCTGCTCTGGCTGTTTCGTGGCGTATTCATCATTGTTGTGGTTTCGGTGCTGGTGGTCAACGCCAGTTCGGTCGAGTTGAGCACGACGGAGAACTCGGCGAGCTGGTGGGCCGTGGTGATCAGCGGCATGGGCCTGGCCATCTTCTTTCTGTTGCTCGATGTCCTGACTCCGAAGCGCAAGCTCAGCGCGCTGGCCGGCGTGTTCTTCGGACTGCTGGTCGGAATGCTCATCAGCGGCGCCCTGGCCAGCGCCGTGGACATGATCGGGGAGTCCTATCGTATTCCGATGGTCGAGCCGGCCAAGGTCGCCATCAAATGGATGCTCGGCATCGGCATCTGCTACTTCACGATCAGCATCGTCATGCGCACCAAGGACGATTTTCGCTTCGTCGTGCCCTATGTGGAATTCGCCAAGCAGACCAAGGGGGCCCGGCCGCTGATTCTCGACACCTCTGCCATCGTCGATGGGCGGATCTATGACCTGTCGGAGAGCCGCTTGTTCGACGCGCCGATCATTGTGCCCCGGTTCGTGCTCAACGAATTGCAGCTCATCGCCGATTCGGCGGACAAGCTTAAACGCAACCGCGGCCGTCGCGGCCTGGACGTGCTCAAGAAGATGCAGTCCAGCCAGGTCATCGAGGTGGAAATCGACGAAACCGCCATCGCCGAAACCGAAGAGGCCAAGGGCGTCGATCAGAAGCTGATGGTCTTCTCCAAGGCCCACAACGGGCGACTGGTCACCACCGACTACAATCTGACGAAGGTCGCCCAGGTGCGCGGCGTCGACGTGGTCAACATCAACGATCTGGCCAATTCCCTGAAGGTCGTGGCCCTGCCGGGCGAGACGATGCAGGTCAAGATCGTCAAGCCGGGCGAGGAGGCCGATCAGGGCATCGGCTATCTCGACGATGGCACGATGATCGTCGTCGAAGGCGGACGCAACAAGATCGGGCGGGACGTGCAGATCAGCGTGACCAGTTCGCTGCAGACCTCGGCGGGCAAGATGATCTTCGGACGTTTCGAGTCGTTTGCCTCGGCCGACCGGCCCAATGACCGGCCGGACCGGCCTTTCAACCCTCGTTCGAACCGCATGTCGGCCCGATCCTGACGGAGAACGCCCACCGCACGAGCGGATTGCCATGCCAAGAATCTGGAATCGACGACAATGGGTCCTGCGGCGTCTGAGACTGACGCCCGCCACCGAGATGCTGCTGCTGGCGGTTGTGGTGGGCATCCTCGGCGGATTCGGCGCCCTGTTCTTCAAGAACCTGATCCACCTCTTCCAGTCGCTGTTCTGGGCGACGACCGACATGGCAGTGGAGACGCTGGGCGCCCTGGCCTGGTATCGCCGGCTGTTGCTGCCGGCGGTCGGCGGTGCGATCGTCGGTCCGCTGATTTACTTCCTGGCGCGCGAAGCCCGAGGTCCCGGCGTCCCGGAGGTCATGATTGCGGTTGTCACCCGCAACAGCATCATTCGTCCGATCGTGGTGATCGTCAAGTCGCTTGCCTCGGCGATCAGCATCGCCAGCGGCGGGTCGGTCGGTCGGGAAGGGCCCATCGTGCAGATCGGTGCGGCCATCGCCTCGACCGCCGGACAGGTGCTTCGGCTTTCGCCCATCCAGCTCAAAACGCTCGTTGGTTGCGGCGTGTCGGCCGGCATTGCCGCCACGTTCAACGCCCCGATGGCCGGGACGCTCTTCGCGCTGGAGCTGATCGTCGTCGATTTCGGCCTGACCGCGTTCACTCCCATTCTGGTTTCGGCGGTGGCCGCTACGGCGGTGACGCGACACTTCCACGGCAACATCATCGAATTCACGGTCCCGGTGTTCACGATGGTCTCGCACTGGGAGTTCGGCCTGTATCTGGTCCTCGGAGTCTTCGCCGGCGTGGTGGCGTTTGTGTTCTCGCGAAGCATCTACGTTGCGGAGGACCTCTTCGAGAAGACGCGGATTCCGCCGTGGATCCGACCGGCCTCTGGCGGCCTGCTCGTCGGCGTCGGTGCGGTGTTCTATCCGCACATCATGGGGGTCGGCTATGAATCGATCCGCATTCTCTTCGACGGCCAGTTGGCCTGGGGCCTTGCGCTCCTGCTGGTCGGGCTGAAGATTGTCGCGACCTCTATCACCATCGGCTCGGGCGGCTCGGGCGGCGTATTCGCGCCGTCCCTGTTCATCGGCGCGATGCTGGGCGGCGCGTTCGGCCAGATCGTTCACCTTTGGTTCCCTGACGTGACGGCCTCCCCCGTCGCGTACGCCCTGGTCGGCATGGCCGCGGTCAACGGCGCCTGTATCCAGGCGCCGCTGTCGGCGATCGTGGTGCTGGTCGAAATGACCGACGCCTACAGCATTCTGCTGCCGCTGATGTTCACCGTCGTTATGGCGACGTTCGTCGCACGCAAGCTCGACCCCGAGTCCATCTATACCGAGAAGCTGCGGCGGATGGGCATTCGGGCCCATCACGGCGAAGACCTCAACATCCTGCGAGCAATTGCGGTCGAGGACGTCCTGCGTCACGATGAGGCGTCGATTTCGGAGACGGCCTCGCTCGATGCGCTGATCCGTCTGTCGCTCGAGGTGCGAGGCAACGCGATCTTCACGGTGGACGATCAGGGCCGTCTGACGGGGGTCGTCTGCGTTCAGGACCTCAAGTACGTTCTCGGCGACCCGGAGGAGCTTCGCTACGCCTACGACATCATGGATTTTAAGCAGCCGGTTGTCCCCGTCCGCCGGACGCAGTTCCTGGATGCGGTGGTGGACCGCTTCGCCGAGACGGAACTCGATTGCCTGCCCGTGGTCGATGACGCCGATCGGCTGGTCGGCTCGGTGGTCCTGACCGACGTGATGCGCCGCTACAACCAGGAGGTGGCCGGTCGAGACATTGCCCTGGAGCTGGGCGCCCGCATCGCGGCCCACGACACGTCTCA
>JAAYBA010000098.1 GCA_012719085.1 Planctomycetota bacterium | reverse complement strand
GTGTCTTTCGTGTGGAAACGGGCGAGGATGTTGCCGGCCGTCAGGAACAGCATCGCCTTGACGAGGGAGTGATTGACGGCATGAAGCAGCGATCCGAACGCACCGAGCCCACCGAGGCCGACGCCCAACGCGAGGATGCCCATGTGCTCGACGCTCGAATAGGCGAGCATGCGCTTGTAGTCGGTCTGACGGAGGATGAAGACACCGGCCAATCCCATCGACAGCAGTCCGAACACGATCAGCAGATCGCCCCCGAACGCGGCCATGCCCGCCGCGGCGGCCACCTGTTGTACCCGCAGGATGCCGAGGAAGGCGCAGTTCAGCAGCGCCCCGGACAGCAGCGCCGAGACGGGCGCCGGCGCCTCGCTGTGCGCGTCGGGCAACCACGTGTGCAGCGGCGCCAGTCCCATCTTGGTGCCGTAACCTACGAGCAGGAAGAGGAAGGCGGTGCCGAGCCATTTGTGATTCACTTCTCCGGCCTGACGCAGCAGGGCGTCGACGGTCAGGACGTCGAAGCCGCCGGGGACTGTCATGCGGATGAAGAAGAGGCCCAGAAGAGCCAGACCGATCCCCACCGAACAGAGGATCACGTACTTCCATGCGGCCTCGAGAGATCGCCGGCTTCGGTGGTAGTAGACCAGCGGGGCGCTGGCAAGCGTCGTGGCCTCGATCGCCACCCACTGCAAGGCGAAGTGCCGACTGACAACGGCCAGGCTCATGGTGGCCAGCAGCAGAAGAAGGCTTCCCGTGAAGATAGACTCCGGCTCGTTGTTTGCAGGACGGTCGTTCTCCGGATCACGACGCGATGGGACGGGCTCGCGATGGACGTAGCCGATCCCGTAGACCGTCACCGCCAGGAACAGCAGGCTCGTCAACACGAGGAAGACGGCGCTGAGTGAATCGACTCCGATCCACCCATCAAACGTTGCGGGCGAGGCGGGAAGCGAAATGACGATGGACGCGGCGAAATGAAACGCCGCCGCCGCGCCCCACAGCAGACGCCGCAGCCGGTTCGAGCGAACGAAGTACGATACCACCCCGGCCACAGCCGGAACGAGCAGGAGCGCCGCAAGGAGGCTCATTCGCTTGCCTCCGAGATCAGGTCGGGCGAGCTCGATGCATCCGACAGTTCCGTCAGCTTGTCGGCGTCGAGATGGTCGAATTCCCGGTCCAGATGAAACAAGAGATTGCCCATGATGAACAGGCCGACGGAGACGTCCAGCAGGATGCCCAGCTCCACGAGGAACGGCGACTCCAGGCTCATGCCGATGCCTACGACGTATACTCCATTCTCCATGACCAGATAGGCCAGCGACTGCGTGATGGCCTTGCGCCGGCTGACCATGAGAAACAGACCGGTGAGCACCAGGAAGAAGGCGGTGGTCAGTAGAAGCCCCGAGGCCTCTGCCCCGGTCAGTTGCAGGCTTGCGGTGATCCACAGCGACAGCGCAAAAAGCCCGACGCCGCAAAGAACCGAGGCCCCGAATCCGATGAACGGTTCGATCTCCCGGTGCGCCCGCGTACGGCGCAGGGCGACGCTCATCAGCCACGGCAGCGCAAAGCCCTTGGTGGCGATGATGACAACGGCCAGAATCCAGATATGCAGATGGAGGTTTCCCTCGGACCTGACGAGGGGAAGCAGTCCCACCAGAACGCCCTGGGCGGCGACCACGCGGATTGCCACGCGCAGGCGGCTGGACCCGAGCAGCAGCAGGCAGGAGAGGATCAGAAAGACCGACGTGGTGTCCATGTTCGCTACCCCATCCACTTGACGATCAGGGCGACCAGGCTCAACGTGGCCGAACCGATCAGGATTTTGGGAATCTGCAGGAGCCGCAGACGCGCCAGGATGGATTCCACGACCCCGACGAGGACGGCGACGAGGGCCATCCCGAGCAGAAACGCCGGGATCTGCAACCACCACGGCAACGAGTGCAGAGGGAAGATCAGATTGACGATCAGGGCGCTGAAGATCCACAGTTTCAGGGCGGCGGCGTAGAGGATATAGGCCAGGTCGGGCCCGCTGTAGTCGAGCACCATGACCTCGTGGATCATGGTCAGTTCGAGATGCGTGTTCGGGTCGTCGATCGGAATGCGCGAGTTCTCCGTCAGCAGCAGGACGAACCAGGAGCCGGCCACCAGCAACAGCAGCAAACCGCCGCCATGCCCGGCGTGTGCGGAGATTCCCGAGAGGATGCCCGAAAGCCCCTGGAAACCGGAGTGCAGGACCAGGACCAGCATACCGAGGAAGAACGACGGCTCGGCCAGCGCGGCGTACTGGACCTCACGGCTGGCGCCCATGCCCTCGAAACTCGATCCCGTGTCCAGCGCCGCCAGGACCGTGGCGAAGCGGGCCAGGCCGAGAAGGTAGGCCAGAAGAATGACATCGCCGACAAAGCTGACAGGCGATTCGATCGTACCCCACGGCAGCATTGTCGTGCAGATCGCCATGCAGGCCAGGATCACGGGCGGCGCCGCGCGGAGGATGCCGCTGGTGGATCGGCTGTAAACGGACCCCTTACGCAACAGTTTGGACAGATCGTAATAGGGCTGCCACAGCGACGGCCCCTTGCGCCCGCCGAAGAACGCCTTGACTCGGTTGATGATGCCGAGGATGGCCGGCGACAGAAGCCACGCGGCTAGCGGAAGACCCCAGTTCAAATGGCTCGTCATCGTGTCCCCGCCTTCCAGAAGAGCAGAAGCAACACGAGGGTCGCGGCAATATAGAGCAAATACTCGTGGACGCGTCCGTGCTGCATCCTCCGAATCGGGGCGACCAGACGGTCGATCGATTGGAACAGGGGGGCGAACAGTCGCTCTTGTGCCGCATCCGGGGTGTCGGTCTCGAACGTGGCGCGCGCGGGAAAGAACCCCCGCACGGCCATACCCCGTTTCCGTGTCCCCAGCAGTGTCCGGAACAGATCGACCAGCGGCTGGGCGAAGGACGAGGCGGTGTATTGCATCCGTGGCGTCGGCCGTGCGTAGCCGCAATCCCATGTCCCTGTCTCGGTCTGCTGTTTGCCGCGCGGCAGGAGTCGGCGGAAAAGCAACAGACCGCCCGTCACCAGCAGCAGCGTCACCGATATATAAACGACCCCTGTCAGACCTCGAATCGCGCCGCCCGCTGCTTCCAGCAGCGCCCCCGGATCACCACCAGCCACGACGGCAACAGCAGGAAGCACGCCGCGCACCGCCAGAGGCGCCAGCAGGCCAATGGCGAGGCAGGCGACCGCCAGGGCCATCATGGGCCATCGCATCGTCGGACCGACTTCGTGAGCGCCGCCGGCATGGTCGCTGCGCGGCTCGCCGAGAAACACCATCCCGAAGGCCTTGGCGAAGCAGGCCGCAGCCAGGCCGCCGATCAGCGCCAGGCCGGTGAGGATGCCGATCGCCAGAACGACCGTGCCGGGTGTCGCGGCATGCAGTCCACTGAAAGCCGCGACATAGATGAGGAACTCACTGACGAACCCGTTGAACGGAGGCAGACCGCAGATGGCGGCCGACGCCACCAGGAACGTCAGGCCCGTCCATCGCATCCGCTTCAAGAGGCCGCCGAGGTGATCGATATCTCGCAGGCCGGTGCTATGGGCCACGGCCCCAGCGCCGAAGAAGAGCAGACTCTTGAAGACGGCGTGGTTCAGCACGTGGAGGATGCCGCCGCCGAAGCCGAGCATGATCAGAACAGGTTGGCCCCAGCTCAGGCCAAGGACGCCCGCTCCCAAACCGAGGGTGATGATCCCGATGTTTTCGACGCTGTGATAGGCCAGGAGTCTCTTGATGTCGTGTTGGGCCAACGCGAACGCGACACCAAGGATGCCGGAGCTCAGACCCACAATCACCAATGTCCATCCCCAGCCGGCAGACGGTGCGCCCAGCAGGGTCAGGACGCGAAGCAGCCCGTAGATGCCGGTCTTGATCATCACGCCCGACATGAGCGCCGAGACGTGGCTTGGTGCCGCCGGGTGGGCCTGCGGCAGCCAGACGTGCAGCGCGAAGAACCCCGCCTTTGAACCGAAGCCGATGACTGCCAGGGCGAACAGAACGGTGGCCATGGTTAGCGATCGCCCCATCGCCGCCAGGGCAGTGAAGTCCAGCGAATCGGCCCCTGCGCCGAGCAGGGCGAACATCGCCAGCAGCGCTGCGGTGCCGATGTGCGTAGCGACCAGATAGGTCCAGCCGGCCCGACGCACGTGGGCATGCTCGTCGTCGAAGATCACGAGGAAGAAGGAGCTGATCGCCATGATCTCCCAGACGACCAGGAACAACAGCCCGTTGCGTGTCGCGACCAGCATAAGCATGCTGGCGACCAGGACGTTGTAGAAGAACAGGACCGCTTTGAGCGAACGCGCGTGTCCGGCGAGGTATCCGACGCCATACAGCGCCGCCAAGGGCGAAACGAGCAGGATCGGCAGGCAGAAGAAGGCTGAGAGCCCGTCGAGGGCGAACGACAGCGATCCGCCGGGCATGCTCCAGGCCCATTGCACAGGGTGCGGCGCCTGGTCGCCCAGGGCCGAGATGACGGGAATCGACGCCAGGCCGCAACCGATCCAGACCCCGATCGTGGCAATCCACCGAGCCGGTTTCGAACCATTCACGAGAAGGGCGATCACACCGCCGAGAACGGCAAACCCGCAACCGACCAGAAACAGCACCATGGGCACGTCCTTCAAGAATCCGTTCGGAAGCGGTTTTCCATCAGGGCGAAGAGTTCCAGAATGGCCTCTCGTGAGGCCTCGTTCTGGATTGCTTCTCTGCACCCCGGATCGCGTAGAGCAAACGACAGTTTCGCCAACGTTCGCAGATGGGTCCGTACGTTGGGCGAGATCAGCAGGAACAGGGCGTGTACGGGCTTTCCGTCCAGGGCGCCGTAGTCGATCGGCGTCTCCAGAAACGACAGCGACAGGATCGGCTGGCGGACGTACCCGAGCAGCGAGCCGCGAGCGTGGGGGATGGCGATTCCCTCGCCGATGCCCGTCGGGGCCAGCTCTTCGCGGGCCAGAAACATCTCGAACAGGGGTTGGGAACTGCTCTCGTCAATCCCTTTGACCATGTCCAGGGCGTTCTGAAGCACCTGTCGTTTCGTCTTGCCCCCGATACGGTAGAAGACGCCTCCCCTGGCGAGCATCTCATGCAAGGGGATGTCTTCATCCGGCTCGCCTTCGTGCCCGTCCTCGGGGACCGGCCGCAATCCCTGCCGGATCACCAGGTCGTTCACCTCCGACCTTTCGATGAAGTGCTGGCCCCCCAGTCGGTGGACCGGTAGCCGCCCGTCTTTGATCCAGCGATAAACGGTCTTCTGTGAGACGCCGAGCAGGTCCGCTGCCTGACGAACCGAAAGCATGTTACCGAATCTCCATTCTGTGTCTTATTGCGTCAAGGCATGTCAATGATATACCACTTGTTCTCGTGGGAGTCAATACTTTGACATAAAATTTCTATCGGTATACCTATCGCGGGCGGACGGGGGTCAGCTTCCAGGTGCGGTCGTTGTACGGCCGGGTCGTGTTCGGATTGAAATCCGCCCGGTCGGTGTAGATCATGTCGCCCTGTTCAGTGGTCCAGCGGTACTTGAACTGGTCGGTGTCCTGCTCGGTCTGGCCGTTGAACGGATTGACGTATTCGTTCTGGGCGTTGAGCCAGAGGTAGCTCTCGTGGCGGATCTCGGCGTTGGTCTTGGCGCGGTGGGCGTAGATCTCGCGGTCGATGTTCTGGATATACCGCATGGTCTCCTGCGCCAGCCGGGCCCGCTCGGCGTCGGCCTGGTAGGCGCGGGCGAACCACTCGGGGTTCAGCTTCATCGACTGGCGGATGATGTCGAAGACCGGCTTCCACGTCAGCGTCTCGTTGGCCGGGGCCCGCATCGCCAGCGTGTACTGGTTGCTCCACATCGCGCCGGAAGCGCGCATGTCGACCAGACAGACCGACAGGACCTCACGGTAGCGCCGCTGGCCCTCGGCGTACTCGACGAGGATGCCGCCGCCGTCGTAACCGAATGGCGGGAACCCCATCGCCTGCTGGGACTCATCGGCCGCCTTGTATATCTTGCGGAACACGTCGCCCAGCTCGGGCATCGGTGTGAACTCGACCAACCTGGCGTCGGTCGCCTGGGGGTGAATCTGCCTGAACAGCTCCTGGAGGAACTGGTTCACACCCGGCATCGGCCGGACCGTCATGCCCTGGTACTGCGAGCCGGGCGGGAACATCGCAGCGGTGTAGGAAAATTGCGGGTTACGGCTCATGTCCGCAAAGGTCCAGGTCGGCAGCCAGCGGAAGAAGACCGTGCCCTCGGCGTCCTTCTTCAGCGTCAGGTCGCACTTGGCGCTGATCGAATTGGTCGACCCGCCCGTCTGGGCCGGATTGACGTGGAACATCCCGCCTTCGAGCGCCCAGTCCGGCGGCGCCAGGAACGAAAAGGCCTGTTCCTTCGGCTCCGACCGGCGGTTGAACGCAAGAGTGACGGGCTTGCCTTCGGTCGGGGCGACGGCCTCCGGGGCCGGCGTCTTGTCCTTGGCGTATTTCCGCCGCGCATCGGCCGCCGAAGATTCCGAGCCCAACGACGCCGCAGGACATACTGTTGCCATCACAAGCAGCCCACATACGATCCGCACGATTCTCATAATTCTCCATCTCCTGTCGATCGACCACTGGGTGACGCCAGTCATTCGCGGCATTATGCCGAGG